>CAYYFI010000033.1:0-12598 GCA_964471265.1 uncultured Actinomycetes bacterium
ATGGCAACTATTTGGCTGGAATTGGCTTAAAAACCTTCGTAAATAGCCCCACAGAAATCGCCAACAAGGCTGGAATCGTTAGCGCAATTTGCAAGCCAGCGATTTGAGCCACAAAAGCAATTACTTGCTTCAAAACCCAAGAAAGCATGACATTCACGGCACTTATTTGGCCTATCACAATACTTGATGGCAAATTGATTCGAGTATTCGCAATATTTAAAAAGGATGGTCCAATAAAAGATGAACCAAGCCCAGCAAGTGAGAATGTGATAATTAAACCAGCGAGTCCAAAAATATGGATAAACCAAACACCGATTAGGAATGAAATTCCTGCGAGTATTCCACCAAAGCGAACCAAGCGCGTGATCTTATACCGATTTCTTAGCGGCGTAATTGAAACCCGTCCAATAATCATAAACAAAGTAAAGAAAAGAAATGGCAGAGGTGCCCAGGTTGCCGAGATGCCACCATTTTCTTTGGCAAAGATGGTGGACCAATCCCCGATTGCAAATTCCAACATAATTCCAAAAATCAAACCAAAGTTAATCATCCAATTGAATTTAAATTTCTTCAAATCATTAAGAATTGATTTACTGACTTGGTCATGACGATTAGATGGAATTAGTGTTTCTTTTCGAATTAGAATTACAAATAATGAGGCAAGAAAACACACAATTTGTAAGATTGTAATATGTAACGGTAAGGACACTTTGCCAATTAGATACATTGACAGCAAAGTTGAGAATAAAGAACCCGCAGACCAGTAACCAGCAGCAGAAACTATTAGATTCTTGCCACCCCGGTCTTGATCATAAAAAGCTTGCGCATTATTGGCAATATGTAAAGTGGAAATCGAAAATCCCACCAGAATATTGATAAGCAGAAATGCTTGTAAATTTGTGACATTCACAATTGAGACATATGAAATGCTTAAAATTGTTTGACCGGCAATTAACATTCGCTTGCCGCCAAAGTGATCAACTAAATGACCAATAGTGAGAAGTGCAAAGAGTGAGCCAAAAGCACCCATGCTCAACATCGATCCAAAAAGACCGTTATTTACCCCTAAATTCGCTTTCAATTCTGGGAATCTAGGCACCCAGCCCATAATTCCAACTCCAAAGAAGAAGAAGAGCGCTTTTGTTAGCGCCACATCACGTTTAATCAAAATAGCGCACTCGCTAAATCTTTTCGCGCTTGCACCAATCGTGGATCAGATTGATCAACCAAATTAAAAAGACTTATTAAATGATCTTTAGCTCTTTTCTTGTCATCATCAGCTAATTGCCTTACGCAATTTAGTAATCTTGCAAACGCTGGTTCAAGTTGTCCATTAGCAATCTCTAGATCTGCACAAGCAATTTGAGCTACTACATCTAATGGATTGCTTGCTGCCTTTTGGATTACGGATTGCGGATCAACTCCATGTGTTCGCTTCAGCAATTGCATTTGTGCCAAAGCAGCTTTAGCCATATTGTCCGCAGGTTTGCGAGCAACTAACTTTTCATAAGCACTGATAGCTCCGTCGATATTGCCATTTTGCAACGCTGCCATCGCCTCATCTTCTTCGGGTTCAGTGCGCTCAATCGGAGCCTCACCAATTCCTTGCTCTGCGGCAATAGCTAAAACTTTATCTATCACCATGCGCAATTGCGCTTCAGGGTATGGATTTTCAAAAAGCGGCATTACTTGTTCTTTTACAATTGCGATTGCGTAAGGAACCACGCGAGTTTGAAGCGCTTGCGCTACCTGAGGCTCTTTTTCAATTTCTACAGTTGCTAATTGCCACGTTTCATTATCTTCTTTATTCAATTTGCCCAGTAAAGATAAAGTTTCACGAGATTCAGGAAACCTTTCAGACCAGCAGATAATTATTACTGCCTTACTATTTGATAACGGCATTAATTGATTTGGAAGATTTTCTGCAGTAGCGGCAATCCCAGGCAGTGATTGATTTACTTGATTTTCGGCAGGTTTCTTTAAAGTGCTTAAATCAAAGGCGCTACCGAAATTTGGTTGTTTCACTCTGCTTCAACTCCTGAATCCATACGTAGCGGCAAGACCTCATTTATATAGGTTTTTGCAGCAGCTTCCAAACCCACATCAAATCCCGCTTTTTCAGTCATGTACCAACGATTTTCTAGTATTTCGTGGAACATCTGCGCTTTCTCAACGCGACCTTGTAACTCTGTTGGGATCAAATCCAAAATCTTAAAGAAAACAGTATCCAACCATTCTTTAGCCATTTCATCTTTGCTTGTCTTAACTGGTTGGCGCGCATACCATCGATCAAATGAAGCCAGGATCCGCTTCGCTTGTAATTCCTGGGCATCTAAGCCAAAACGATTCTTCAATTTTGCAGAGTGATAGCCAGCTGCAACTAGCCTTGGCTGAAATGAAAGCATATGTGTTTCATTATCCAAGGAAACCTGTACCTCTTCTACTGCAAATCCTAAATCGTGTAACTCACGCATGGCTCGCTCTACCGCATGGCGATCATTAGGATCTAATTTCTTTGGGTCCTTTAGCGCTGACCATAGACGGCGATATCTGCGCTGTACCGCTTCTGATGCACGAATTGGATCCATGCCTGCATAAAGAACTCCAGATAATTGCAAATCTTCTAACTCTGCTGCCACATTAAAAAATGCTATCTCTAAATCATGTTCGCGCTGACCATCAGAGAGTTTGGTTTGAAACTCTCCGGTTTCTGCATCTACTAAATACGCTGCAAAACTTTCGGCATCACGTCTAAATAAGGTATTTGATAAAGAACAATCTCCCCACCAAAACCCAAGCAAATGCAATTGCACCAAAAGATATGCCAAAGCATTAGCCATATTATTAATATCGTGTTCGGATACAGATTGTGAAAGTACTACTCGATATGGAAGTGAGTATGGTAAGAAGCGAGTTGCAATGGCACATGGAAGTTCTGCTCCATTCTTATCAGTGCGACCTTCAATTACTGCAATCGGTTCGACACTTGGTGCACCTAGGCGTTTTAATTCAATTAGCGCTTTGTACTCACGCTTTGCGAACTCTACGACGGTCTCTTTGACTGCATAAATCTCAGAGTTCGGGTCCTCTTCATCGGCCCTTACCAAGCGAACAATGTGGCGTGAGATTCCGCGCTTTTCAGTAAGGATTGGATCCTCTGGCCACTCTTCTAATGGCTCTTCCCACGGTAAGCCAATAACTGCGCCAATCTCCTCGCCTAGACCCGTGATACGCAGTGACATGGGGTTATTCTCTCGTATAAATACACTTACTCCATGGCTATAACTAAGCGCTTACGTAAATCTTCGGTTAAATCACCCAAATTAAGTGAGAACTTTGGCACACCAGGTGCTCCGATTGAAAAAACTTCACCTTTTTACTTTGGATTTCTCGCCACTTCAGGTGCGCTAACTGCTTTCGTATTACTTCGCTCATTAGCCGCAGCTAGCCAAATTTTCGTTTTAATAATCATTTCCATTTTCTTGGCGATGGGTTTGAATCCTGCAGTTGAATTTTTCCGTAGACGCGGCTTGAGCAGAGGCGCCTCAGTCTCGGCAATTTTAAGTTTAGTCGTAATATTTGTAATTGTCTTAGCATTTCTAATCATCCCGCCAGTAGTTCGCCAAACCACAAGTTTGATCGAGAATGCACCAGCGCTATTAGATAATCTTAAGAACAATTCATTTATTAATGATATTAATAATCATTATGGAATTATTGATTCTCTTACAAGTAAAGTTAAATCTGTAACTAGTGATGGCACGCTTTTGATTTCAGCTTTTGGTGGAATTGTTGGCGTTGGAAAAACATTTATCTCTGGCATATTCACTGCACTTACGATTTTAGTTTTAACAATGTACTTCACAATTTCACTTCCAGAAGTAATCAATCAAGCCCTACGACTTGCTCCTGCTTCTCGCCGGCCAAGAATTAAAGCGCTTACCGATGGCATTGTGTCCAGGATTGGAGCATTCGTAGGAAGCCAAATCTCAGTTGCATTTATTGCTGGCGTAGTTATGGCCATCTTCTCTGCGATTTTTGGATTACCTTCGCCAATTGCGCTCGGAATGTTGGTCTTTATTTGCGGCATGATTCCATTGGTCGGGCACTTTATAGGTTCTTCAATTCTTACTGTTGTGGGGCTTACCCAATCTGTTGCAACTGGTATTGCAATTTTAGTTGCGTATTTGATTTACCAGCAGATTGAAAATTATGTGCTGATGCCGAAAATTATGCAAAAAACCTTATCAATCCCGGGATTAGTAACCATAGTCAGTGCACTAATCGGTGCCTCACTACTTGGATTGGTTGGAGGCATTTTGGCTGTACCAATTGCCGCCTCAATATTGCTGATTTTAGAAGAAGTGGTTTACCCGAAAGCAGATCAAGCTTAAATTACTTCAGGCAAAGGAAACTTTTCCGGTGCCACTTTTTTTACTATTTGGTTGTGCACAAATTGCACAGACGGTTCGCCAAGCCATAGGTGCTTCATATTTACACCTTCAATAATCTCTATTTGAGGTATAGACGAGAATTTAATTTTTGCGGCAGCCGGTGATAAATATTCATCATGTTCTGGAACCAAAGCTAAAACTGGACGACCATCTCTGCTCCAAAATTCTAGCTCTGCTTCATTGGTATACATCATTGGTGGGCTTAATAAAATTATTCCTTTAATTCTGGAATCTCGGGCATACTTTAAAGTTAATTCAGTACCAAATGACCAACCTACTACCCATAAATTTTCTAATTTCAATTCATCAAGACAATAACGAACCATGGCTTCGACATCATGTTTTTCCAATTTGGCTTGATCATAAGCACCGGTACTTGTTCCTTGTTCACTACTGGTGCCTCTAGTATTGAAACGTACGATTGTTAAATCAGCCAAGGCGGGCAATCGATTGGCCGCCTTTTTGTAAACGTGTGAATCCATCATTCCGCCACCGGTTGGGTTTGGATGACACATCAAAAGTGCACCTTTGGATTGATTTTGAGGCGCTGCAACCTCTACAACCAATTCGATCCCATCTTCAGTGAGAACCTTGGTTAATTCACGCTTAGATGGGAGCACAGTGCTTGGTCTTAATGGCTCGCCCATGACGGAAATTCTAATGCTCGTTACCATTAACTCATGACCCACTTTCAATCACTAAATCCTCGTAATGGCGAAGTAATTGCCACCCATGAGATCTACTCAAAAGATGCAGTAAATGGCGCAGTGACTTTGGCTAGTGAAAGTTTTAAAAGATGGGGGCAATTATCTTATGCAAAAAGGAAGCATATTCTCCTTAAATGGAAACGTGAATTAGTCGCAAAGTCCGAAGATTTCGCACAATTAATCTCTCTCGAAACTGGTAAACCAATTGGAGATGCCCGCTTAGAAGTCTCAATTGCGATTTCTCACTTAACCTGGGCCGCCAAGAAAGCCGGCTATTACTTAAAGCCTCAGAGTAGAAAACCTGGTTTATTACTTTTCAACTTTGAAGCTGAAGTACAACGAATTCCATTTGGTGCAATTGGTGTGATTGGCCCATGGAACTATCCATTATTTACGCCAATGGGATCTATCGCTTATGCACTTGCAGCGGGCAATACCGTGGTCTTTAAACCAAGTGAATTCACACCAGGAGTTGGCGTACTAATTGCGGAATCGTTTGAAAGTGTTTGTGAAATCCCAAATGTATTAAAGACTGTTACAGGATTAGGTGAAACTGGCAAATATCTTTGCGAATCAGCGATTGGTAAATTGGCATTCACTGGATCAACTCGAACTGCAAAACTTGTTGCGGAAACCTGCGCTAAGAATATGGTTCCGGTATTACTAGAGTGCGGCGGTAAAGATCCAGTATTAGTGGATAAAGATGCAAACTTAAAATTAGCGGCTGAATATAGTGTCTGGTCTGCGATGGCAAATGCAGGGCAATCTTGTATCGGAGCCGAACGTATTTATGTGCACGAAAAGGTAGCCGAAAAATTTCAAGCTGAAGTATTAAAAATAGTGCGTGAGCTAGTGCCTGGCCAAAGTTATGGTCCAGCTACGATGCCAAAACAACTTGAAATTATTAAGCGACATATTCAAGATGCTACAAATGCTGGGGCTAAGATGCTTTATGGCGATGTAAATTCTGTAAATGAACGCTTGGTTAATCCGGTGGTCATGGCAGCGGTTCCGGAAAATTGCAGCGCAATGACTGAGGAAACATTTGGACCAACTATTGCCATAAATACCGTGCAAAATATGAATCAAGCTATCGAATTAGCAAATGCTTCAGAGTACGGATTGGGTGCTTCGGTATTTTCAAAACGCAATGGTTACGCCATTGCTAAAGGCTTGGAATGTGGCATGGTCGCAATTAATTCTTCATTTACCTTTGCAGCGGTTCCATCAGTTCCATTCGGAGGTGCGAAACAAAGTGGATATGGCCGAATACATGGTCCAGAAGGGTTATTTGAATTTACTTTTGCCAGAACTTTTGTAAAACCTAGATTTGAAATTCCACTTCGAGCCACTTCCTTTAAACGTACAAAATCTCAAGAAAAAATTATTGCAACTTTAAGTAAATGGTTTAGTTAATATCTTGGCGCATTTCTGGTGCGCTGAGTATTAGGCTTGCGATTTGTACGATTGTTCCAACATGCCTTATGCCAGTGCCTACGGGAATCTTCATCACTTTCAATCCACGCAACAATATGTGGTGTTGCCATTGGAATCATTTGATCGCAACCTGGACAACGATAAGGTTTATTTGAACTAGAACCTGTCAATTGTCTAACTACATAAATTCCATCTTGATGTTCTTCAATAACTTGATTTGAGGTTGAAGGGTCACGCTCCTCATCGACCTTTGGGCGGCGATTCTTTGGGTAATTTCTACGCGGACTCACATGCGTATTTTCGCATTTCACAGCCACATGTGGCATCGTGACGCCATGTCGATTGTCACGGTCTATGGCTTAACAAAGCAATATGGTGAATTAAATGCCGTATCGGGCGTCGATTTGACCATAAATCAAGGCGAAATCTTTGCGCTCCTTGGACCAAATGGAGCTGGCAAAACAACCACCGTGGAAATTCTCGAAGGATTTCGTACCAGATCTTCAGGTAACGTCACTGTATTAGGAATTGATCCCAATGATGGTGACAGTGTTTGGCGAAACCGAATTGGAGTCGTGCATCAAAATAGTCAAGATGCCGGTGATTTAAGTGTCGCTGAAACAGTTCATCACTTTGCTAAGTATTACCAAAATCCTCGCAATGCAGATGAAGTTATTAGTGCCGTAGGACTAGATGAAAAACGTGGATCTTTAATTCGACGACTTTCAGGCGGTCAAAGACGTAGATTGGACGTAGCGCTTGGCATTATCGGAAATCCAGAGCTGCTTTTTCTTGATGAACCAACTACTGGTTTTGATCCAGAAGCACGTAGACAATTTTGGGAATTGATTCGTTCTCTTCAAAAAGCGGGAACCACCATTTTGTTAACGACTCATTATTTAGATGAAGCGGAAGCGCTCGCCGATCGAGTGGCAGTAATCAACCACGGCAAGATTTTGGAAGTTGCCACTCCTGCAACTTTAGGAAATAGGCAGAATGCTCTGGCAATTATCAAATGGCGCGATGGTCAAACCGAAACTGATCGGCCAACCGAGTTTGTTCAAGAATTAGCAGAAAAATATCGTGGTGAAGTGCCAGAGCTACAAGTGATTCGACCATCGCTTGAAGATATCTACTTGCGAATGATTGGTGAGTAATGAATACCATCAAACTTGGTCTGCTGCGCGGCGCGATAGAAGTCAAGCAATTTGCAAGACAACGAGAATCAGTGGTCTTTACTATTTTCTTTCCTCTAATTTTGATGGTGATATTTGGTTCAGTATTCGATGACACCATTGCGCCGGACGTTAAATTTACTCAGTACTTTGTAGCAGGAATGATCGCATCTGGCATGGTTAATAGCGGGTTTCAACAATTGGCAATTATCATTCCGATGGAACGGGAAGTCGGAACTTTAAAACGGTTACGTGGTACTCCAATGCCACTTGCGTCATATTTCATCGGAAAATCAATCCTGGTGCTTTTCTCAATGATTTTACAAACCATATTGCTAATTGCAGGTGGAGTCGCATTCTTTGGTTTAAAGCTGCCCGCAAATTCTGAAAAATGGTGGCTTTTTATTTTGCTTCTTATTATCGGCAGTGCCAATTCCACCGCTCTTGGTATAGCTTTTTCTGCCATACCGAAATCTGGCCGCGGTGCATCAGCTGTAGTTTCGCCTGTTGTAATAATTCTGCAATTCTTTAGTGGAGTCTTCTTTATATTTACGCAGTTACCTGCCTGGATGCAACAAGTCGCAGCTGTGTTCCCTCTCAAATGGCTTACCCAAGGAATGCGCGAAGTATTTTTACCTGATTCGTTTGCGGTGCAAGAAGTTGCTAAAAGCTGGGAAACTGGCAGAGGATTATTAATTAATTTAATTTGGTTGGTTGTTGGTGTGGCCTTTGCAATTAAGACATTTAGATGGGATCGGGATTGAAAAAAGTTGTAGCCGTTCTAATTGCGTTTACTCTTATTAGCAGTAACGCTCATGCGGCGACCAAGAAACCAACTCCGACACCAACTCTTACGAAGAAAGCAACTGCTAAAGCAACGGCCTCACCGACTGCTAAAGCAACTGTAAAAACTACTTCTAAGACAACTTCAAAAGCTACCGCGACTGCAAAGACCACTGCCAAAGCAACTGCTACCCCAACAAAGAAGAAAGTTGTGGTTTATAAACCAAAACCTCGAAAGAAAGTTTCGGTTACGCCTTCTCCAAAACCTGTTTGGCCCCCAAAAGGTTATATAAAGAGCGATGATATATACGCAAAAATCCCGACTAGCAAAGAATTAATTGGTTTAACTTCAGCTAATAAGAAATTGGCAACAGATCTTAAGAATAAGAATTGCGAAAATTTAACCTGTGGCGCCATTTTGGCTACTTCAATTGCGGGTTGCAATTATTGGGAATTTCAAGCGGATGTGGTTGGACCAGCCTCTGATACTGATAAATCAATTATTAAATATGGATCATTGATCTCATATTTCGGGGCTTCTAAACCAAAAGAAATTGCCACTTATATATTGGCTAGCGAAGAACCAATTAAAGATGGCTTCATAGTTTCAAACATTAGAATTTCCTGCCACAGAGATGTGGTTCCTGCAGAAATTAAAATACCTAGTAATTTATATATGAAAGTAACTACCGATTAGCTCCAGGAACCCAGAGTTCATCGCCTTTCTCTTTATTAGCAGTACGCGCTAATACGAAAAGTAAATCAGATAGACGATTTAAATACTTGGCAGTCAGTGGGTTAACGCCAGTTCCAAATGCATGAATCGCACTCCAAGTTCGACGCTCAGCGCGTCGCACCACCGTACGTGCAACATGAAGTAATGCTGCTGCTGGAGTTCCTGATGGAAGCACAAACGAACGAAGTTCAGGTAGATCTGCGTTGTACTTATCAATTTGCTCCTCAAGATAAGTAACTTGACTTTCTAATACTCGAAGTTGTTCATAGCCTGGGTTATCAATAACTGGAGTACAAAGATCTGCACCAACATCAAATAAATCATTTTGAATTCGGACAAGTAACTTGCGCATTTCATCGGACATTTGGCTCATTGCTAACACAACTCCTATTGATGAATTCGCTTCATCAACGGTTGCATATGCCTCAAGTCTTGGATCATTCTTAGATGTGCGACTCATGTCGCCTAGAGCAGTACTGCCATCATCACCAGTTTTTGTATAAATACGCGTTAAATGAACCATGAGTGAAGTCTATTTAATCATCTAAGATAAGACCATTATGAGTGAGCGATTCCGCATCGTAGGTGGTGCCCACCTCAAAGGCGAAGTCCACGTTCCAGGTGCTAAAAACAGCGTTTTAAAGCTGATGGCAGCCACTCTATTAGCTCCTGGCCTTAACACCGTTACCAACGTGCCAGAAATATTAGACGTGGAAATCATGATCGAATTACTTGAAAGATTAGGCTGCAATGTAAATCGTTTGCAAGGCAAAGTCGAAATTGAAGTCCCTGAGAAATTAGAACATCGGGCTGATTATGAATTGGTTCGGAAAATTCGGGCATCCATTAATGTGCTTGGGCCACTTACAGTTCGAGTAGGCGCAGCAGATGTAGCACTTCCAGGTGGAGATGCAATTGGCCCTCGCCCACTTGATATTCATATTAAAGGTTTAGAAGCACTTGGCGCTAAAGTTCATATCGAACATGGTTACATAGTTACTGAAGCTTCAAATGGTTTAACTGGTACAACTATTGAATTAGATTTCCCTTCAGTAGGTGCAACTGAAAATATCATGATGGCCGCGGTATTAGCTCGTGGTAAAACTATTATTGAAAATGCAGCCCGTGAACCAGACATTGTAGATATCGGAAATTTTCTAATCGAAATGGGTGCAAAAATTTCAGGTCTCGGCTCTACAACTATAACCATTGAAGGTGTAAATAAATTAAACCCTGCCACTCATGCCACACTTCCAGATCGAATCATCACTGGCACTTGGGCATTCGCGGCAGCAATTACTCAAGGTGACATCACCATTAAAGGTGCACGTGCAGATCACCTAGAGATTCCACTTGAAAAATTAGCTAGCGCTGGCGCAGTTGTTACCACTATTGAAGATGGCATTCGAGTTCATATGGAACAACGACCAAAAGCGATTGATGTTGCGACACTTCCCTATCCAGGCTTTCCAACCGATTTACAACCAATGGTGGTTGCGATGAATGCAATTGCTGATGGCGATGCCATTGTTACTGAAAATGTATTTCAAGGCCGCTTCATGTTCGTCAATGAATTAGGGCGATTAGGAGCCAAAATCACGGTTGATGGCCACCATGCCGCAATCACTGGTATTCCGCAGCTCTCAGGCGCACCTGTAGTAGCGACCGATATTCGCGCTGGTGTTGGTTTAGTTCTTGCAGGGCTAGTTGCTGATGGCGAAACCATTGTGGAAGATGCATTCCACATTGATCGCGGATTCCCAAATTTTGCCGAACAGCTTAAAGCGCTTGGCGCCAATGTTCAAAGAATATAAATTTAATCTGACCCTTAACAGGAAATCTTGCTCAATTCAGCATGCTGAACTGTTGCCTTCTCGCCTTTGCCATCTTTTTCTGCAAAAAATTCAATAATCGCGCGCAATTTGCGATCACAAGCTAGTCCAGTTAGATTAAGAGTTATTTCACTCCTAGAATCATTCACATAACCACTTTCAAAATAAACTTTTTGAAAGTCATCAACTGCCGTAACGAAAATTCTATAAGACTCTTGTCCAGTAACTTTAAAAGTAGCCTTCGCTTTCAAAGATTCAATTGGAGAAATATCAGTACTTATTATTTTAATTTTAGAAGTTGATGGTGGTGGCCCTGAAGGTGAACTTGGGCTAATTTTAGGAGGCACAAATTTATTTATATCTGTTTTAGTAGCAGAGAATAAAACTCCCTCCTCATTTGTATCTAGAACTGTAAAATCCCATCCATAAATCGATTTCTTCTCACCTTTATTGAGTAAAACATTTTGTGCAATTATTGGACCTTCACCATGAGATACATATGTATTAATTGTGTAGAGCAGAAGTCCCTTGTTTCCTGCAGAATTTCTCGCTTCTGCGGCTAGCGTTACCCCTGCGGTCAGATTAATGGTAAGTAATTTAGGGTCGACTTCATTTTCAAAATCTGACAAATAGTGCACACTGGTCTTTTGATCAGAAATACACCTGACTTCAGAATCTTTTAACCAACCCATTAATAATCGATTCCACTCCAAAAAAGATACGTTTCCTGTAGCGCTTGCCATCAAATCCCACCTATTAGGGACATTTGACTCTTTCGAGTTTGAAATTTCGGGATTAGGCTTAAAGAGATA
The DNA here is from genome assembly GCA_964471265.1 of uncultured Actinomycetes bacterium. Taxonomy (GTDB): domain Bacteria; phylum Actinomycetota; class Actinomycetes; order Nanopelagicales; family Nanopelagicaceae; genus ZLKRG08. Next base: position 11,937 of record CAYYFI010000033.1, read on the forward strand.
GAGATCTTCAAAAGCAAACAACGCGTGCCCTAGTTCATGTACCCAAACCACTGGATTCGCGAAGCCACCCGCAATTAACACGGCATTGATATAACCGGTTTTAGAGTTCTTCATTTTTTGAGCAAACGTGGCCTGGCCGTTGATTAAGCTTCCACCATTAGGAGAATTACCGCTTAAAAATAAATATGCATCGTAATCTGCAAAAGTATAATCAGATTTTTCTGCATTAATCAAATTAAAAATAGATTCAAAATTATCTACACCCCAAGTGGAAATAAATGGATGATTAGAATTGAATCTCCACCATTGTGATTTTGGTAGAGTATCTATTGAAATTTTAAATCGCCCGCCAGATAAACTTTTAAATGACTCTTCTAATCTGGGTATCATTTCATTAAGCAGATCAAGATCGGAAGAGAAAATTTGACCTCGTTGCACTTTTTCGGTGGTAAATGGCAAATCTTTAAATTCCATCGGAATAACTAATATTTTTGCAGATTTATTTCCACTAGAAGATTGCAAGGGACGGGGAAAACCATTTCTAAAAAATATGCCATTTTCAGAATATTCTGGAGTATTGTCCGTGGTTTTGCAGATATCTAATTTGGTTAAATCAGCAGCTGAAGTTATACGAGAATCTATTCTTAATAGATTCTTAGTTG
>CAYYFI010000034.1:0-9101 GCA_964471265.1 uncultured Actinomycetes bacterium
AACCGACGATCTGCTCGTTACGAATGAGCTGCTCTACCACTGAGCCACGGAGGCATTTAGTGAAAAGTTATTTGAAAATTTAATCTACTAAAATTGTGCCATTCGGAGTTTCAAATTGCACTGCCACAATTCCAGTATCTCCATCAGCTTCAGTTGGAGTTACCCAACGAATTTCAACTTCATTACCAAGCGCATCTTTATATTCAACGCCTAAATATTCGCGAACTGTATTTGGTTCTCCAGCAACTTCAAGACGAGTAATTTTTGAAGATGCTTTGCCATCTGCAGATGGATGATGATTCTCAACCCATTCAACGAAGAATGGAAGTTGACGATCTTCAAGAGTAGAGAGAATTCCGATCTGCTTCCAGCGAAGTGTTTCACCATCAGGTTTGGTACGTGAACCTTCTACTGCTGGGCGTCCTAATCGCTTTTCGATTGCAGCAACATCATCAACTGATAAAACCCAAGTAAGCCATCCGCCGCCTTCTTCAGCGCGTTGCTTAACTGCGCGTCCAAATGGAGTTTTATCTGTTGCTGGATGATCAAGCGGGCAAACAACTTCGATGTAATGTCCATTTATTAATGGTGCCGTGAAATTTCGTGTGCCAAATCTTGGATGAGCACCACCATCAACAAATGTGGTTCCAAGCTTTGCGCCTAAGCGCTGCACGGTATCTGAAATCTGATCGTGGGAAGTCACATAAGAGATGTGGTCTAAACGCATGGGAGAATTTTGCACCACCAAAAGGGGTGCTTTTTACCATCTGGCTGCAGCGCAAACTAGCGAATTACGCACCACAAGCCAGATTTTGAGCGGGTAGAACCCCTGAAATTAGATACTTTTCGACCGCCTGGTCCACACATGGCTCGTCTCGGTTGTAGCCAGTATGCCCCTCACCCGAAACCGAAATTAAAATCGAACTTTGCAAAATCTCTGACAATTTAACCGCCCATTGATATGGAGTTGCTGGATCGTTTGTCGTACCAATCACCATAACCTGAACATTCATATTTATAGGGCTAGTAATCAATTCATATTTTGGTTTTGGTAGATATTCACAATCCATTTCCGAGTACATTAAATAGCGACCAAAGATTGGTGCTGCACTCTTGATTGCTTCTTGATCTAAACCAGATGGTGGGAAGTCGGCACATGAAATTACCGATAACGAAGATGCATCATTTGAAGTGTAATTTCCATTTGCATCACGGCGATTATATTCGTCTGCCATTGCAAGTAGCGCTTTGCCATCTGAATTAAAGAGATCGTTAAGTGCTTTACGTAATACTGGCCAACCATAGTCTTGGTCATATAGGCCAAATGCAATTCCATACATAGCAAGCGATTCAGTTAATTTACGATTTCCCACTTCGATAGGGTTTTTTCTCAAATCTGTTAATTTATTTTTAATTTGAGTCGCCACATCACCAGTTAAAACACAGGAACTCTGTTTCATACAGTCAGCCGCAAAAGCGCTAAATGCTGAATCAAAACCAACTGCTTGTTGTAACGTCTGTTGCATTGAAGTTAAAGTTGGATCTACTGCTCCATCTAGCACAAATCTTCCAACTCGATTGGGAAAGAGTTTGGCATAAAGTGTTCCCAGATAAGTTCCGTAAGATTTTCCTAAGAAATTTAATTGTTGATCGCCAAGTAGCGCACGCAGAATATCCATGTCTCTGGCTGCATTTGCAGTTGAATAGAATGCTAAATATTTATTTTCTGCTTGGCATTTTTCTGCAAATTGCTTAGTTTCTGCGCGCAATTGCGCCATTTCCGCCTCATTTTCAGGATAGGCATTTGAGGCATAGGCTGCATCGGTCTCTTTATTATCAAGGCAATCAATTGGAGCTGATCTCCCGACGCCGCGTGGGTCAAAGCCCACAATATTAAAGTTTTCATTTAACGCTTGAGTGAAAGCATCTGCGAAGGAGTAGGCATAATCAATGCCTGAGCCACCCGGACCGCCTGGATTTACTACCAAATTACCAATTGCATTAGGCGCTTCATGTTTCATCACCGCGATATCGAATTCACCTAATTCGATATTTTCATAGTCAATTGGTACTTTGTAAGTGGCACATCTAAATCCGCCATAACAATCTAACCAATTAAAATTTTGATTATAGTAACCTGCAATTGAAGTTGGACTTAACTTTTTGCTATTTGGTTTAAAGGGATCTTTACTTTGGCTATATATATTTGTAAGAGTTACTGCCAAAAGTAGCGCAATAACTGATACCGAAAGTAGTTTTAACGTTACTTTATTAATTCGCACATCAATGCTTCCATAACCAAAAGCGGTGCACCATTTCGTTGGAGATTTTCACGAGCTTGCATGATGGCATCCATTTTGGCAATTGTTTTATGAGATTGGGTATTCGCGGCCATTTTATTAATCTGTTCAGTTAATTCCGCATTAATTAAATCGCCATCATGGCCGGCCTGAACTAATATGACATCACGATAGAAAGTAGCTAAATCAAGTAGCGCACCATCTAATGTATCGCGAGTTATTCGAGTCGCTCTAGATTTCTGCTCTTTCTCTAACTCTTTGAGCGCTTTGCCACTGCCTTTACCTAACGCTGTTGAGAGCTCTTCGTATTCTTTCTCATCTAAAGCTTCAGAAATTGCATCTGATTCGGCATTAGCAAGTTCTACTAATTTCGCAGCCGCAGCATATGCAGCTGCAACGCTATTTAATTGGCCGGTTATGCTCAAAATTGCACTTCTGCGATTTCGCACCTCTTCGTTAGTCGCTAGGTGTCTGGCTCTACCAATATGTCCTTGCGAAACACGCGCTGCAAAATCAGCCATCTTTGGCGCAATCTGATGTTGCTCGATTAAAAACTTAGAGACTTCACTGTTTGACGGAGTATGCAATTGAATATGACGACAGCGCGAGCGAATAGTTGGCAAGATGTCATGCAAAGTTGGTGAACAGAGCAACCAAACTGTGCGCAAGCCCGGCTCTTCGATTGCTTTAAGTAACGCATTAGCAGCTGATTCGGTTAACCGATCTGCATCTTCCATAACTACTACGCGCCAACCGCCCATGGAAGGTGCCCAAGCAGTACGGGTAAGCAGTTCTCTTATTTCATCTATCTTGATGGATAAACCTTCGCTTTTAAGAATTTCTACATCCGGATGTGCACCTGATTTGGCGGTCACGCAATCATTGCAAATTCCACAACCACTTTTTTTGCAAACAAGTGCTTGCGCAAATGCGATTGCTGCAGATGATCGACCACTTCCGGGCGGTCCAGTAAAAATCCAAGCATGAGTCATTTCCTGTGATTCTTCGCCACTTGCCGCTGCATTTACTGCAGCTGTTAAAGTTTCAATTAAATGTGATTGTCCAATTAATTGATCGTAGACACTCACTTTGATTTCTTTCGCAAATGTGGTTTCTTAATAATGCGCTTCTTAGCTTTTGGCTTCTTCTCAATTTTATTTAAATCCCGCAATTCACTAACTCTTGAGGTAATGACTGCATGAATATCTTCAATGCTTTGACGTCCATCGACCACTACATATCGTTCTGGATCTAGCAAAGCTAGAGTTAAGAATTCTTGGCGAACTCGTTCGTGAAAAGCGATAGATTCGCTTTCCAGGCGATCTTTTGATTTTAAGCGTGCAATGCCGGTTTCTGCCGGTAAATCAATAATGATTGTCAAAGTAGGAATTAAAGATTCGGTAGCCCAACGAGATATTCGGCCCACTTCTCCGGGAGATAAAACTCGGCCCGCGCCTTGATACGCAATGGAAGAATCTAAATATCGATCTGTAATCACGATTTCACCGCGGTCAAGCGCTGGACGAATTAATGTTTCAACATGATGTGCGCGATCTGCGGCATATAAAAGCGCTTCTGCACGTGGTGACACATGATCATGCGTGTGCAACAAAATATCCCGAAGTTCTTTTCCTAATTTGGTGCCACCGGGTTCGCGCGTTAAAACCACAGTATGGCCTTGCGCTTCAAAATACTCTTTTAATAATTTTGCTTGCGTTGATTTTCCGCAACCTTCGCCACCTTCGAAAGAGATAAAAACGCCTTTGGCATGTCCAGTTACTTGTGCACCTAAATCTCCGCGCAGTGCCGAGACTATGTCGCTCATCAATGAGATTCCAGGACGATCTCGCATCTGTCGATATGAAACCACACCAATTAAACCGGCCAAAATTCCGGCAATCAAAATAGTGATTGAAGCACCATTGTAGGTAACTTCGGAGTTTGCAAATTTATATGTGTGCTCACCAACTGCAGCGGCAATCAGTGGCGCAATTGCCAATACCGCTACTAAAACAATGCGAATTAATGATTGCACGAAGGCAAAGGTGCGACCACGTACTTCATTTTCAACTTCCATACCCAGCATCGTGAAGCCAGTTACCCAACTAATACCGCTAAATGCGCCCAGAATTACTGTCACTAAAATGGCAATTACCAAGTTACTAATCAAAGCTAACGCGACTAAAAAGAATCCTGCGATTGCAAGAGATGCACCAAATAATCTGCGACGTGAGAATTGTGAAAGCACACGTGGACCAAAGCCAATGCCCGCTGCTAAACCAGTAAATACCGAACCAAAAAGCACGCCATAGGCAGCATCGCCACCACCAAGATCGCTTACAAATGTTCTAGCTAAACCAATTACGGCACCAGCAGCCATAAATGCGCCAACCATTCCCACAATTAGCCCGCGCACAATCTTTGATTGGCTTACAAAGCGCCAACCCTCCAATAAAGACTTAGCGATATTTTCGCCGCCTTTAGTAGATGCTGCGCCGCGTGGGATTTCATCCATTCCAAAGACAATCCAAGCGGTATAGAAAAATGAGAATGCATTTATATAAAGAGCCACATCTGTAGTGTTTCCATTTAAGAAGGGTAATACCGCACTAAGTGCACCTGAGATTAAAGCTAAAATTGAAAATAGCGCCGCAGCAATTGGCGCAGTTCCGTAAGCTGCCAATAGTGAAACCTGGTTTGCTGATTCCAACTTTTCTTTCGGCACCAAATTTGGCACCGATGCCTCTTTAGCTGGAGACCAAAAGAGCGTTATACATTCCACCAAGATTGTGGCGGCATATAACCAGTAATAATTTTGATAAAGCGCTATAGATACATAAAGCGCACCGCGCAAAATATCTGCCACCACCATTAATTTGCGGCGATCGAATTTATCTGCGATTACACCTGCCAGCGGACCTAAGAAAACAGATGGCAATAAGCGCGCAATAAAAACACCGGCAATCGCGAAGTTAGCAGTTGAGTAATTACCTTGCGAGAGCTTCTGCGCCATCGCAGTAGTGGCCAGCAATCCAAGCCAATCGCCAAGCGATGAAAGCGCCATTGATTGCCATAACTTGCGAAATGCGGGAATCGCTAAGACTCCCCTGGTCTCATCTTGACCCGGGGCGGCAGGCGTTGGAAGCGACTTTGCCATAGAGGTGCATTCTATCGGGCGAGAGTTTTCTTAATTATTCGCGATTTTATGCTGGATTTTAAGCCTCTTTTAAAGCTTAAACCCAGCCATATTCCAAAGCGCGTTGTGCTGCTTCACGACGATCACTTACAGCGAGCGCTTGATAGATGCGCATTGTTTCGTGGCGAATTGTTGAAACTGAATAGCCCAGTTGAGTTGCCAAATCATGGTTGGTCTTGCCATCAACCATGCCTTTCAATATGTTCAACTGGCGCTTGGTTAATGAATCAACAGATGGCAAACCTTTTTCAGATCCCAACTCTTTTTCACTAGAGAAATCTTGTGAATGCGTTAATGATAAATAAAGCGAAATAGCTAATGCGTAGATATTTAATTCTCTAAAGATTTCTTTCTTCTGTGATGCATCTTTTTCGGAAGTGAATAAGATATTCATCCAGCCATAGGTACTGCCCTTGGCGCGTAGCTCAACTAAGACTTGCTTATTCGTTGAAGTCCAAGGACCTGGTTGATGTCCCGCTGCTATTTGATTGACTTCTACATCTTTCATGTGGCGCCAAATCTGTCCTGGCACTAACTTTCCAGTTTCGTTATTTTCAAATCCATATTGACCTAAGTAGTGATAACTATCGTCTTTATTTAATCTACCCAGTCTGGCGCTACAGGCACCAAAACGAATTAAGTAATCTGTTATTAATGCACGACAGATTTCATCTGGTGTTGGTTTATTTGCAAGCCAACTAACAAATCCCTGCATGAATTCCATTAAATGTCACCTCATGAACAATTGCGCTGGGCTAATTCTTGGGCGGTAGGTTACTTGTATTGAACGACTTTTTGAACTGCTCAATAGATATATCAGAGTGCTAAGTAGGCCCTGCGGGGATCGAACCCGCGACCCACGGATTAAAAGTCCGTTGCTCTACCGACTGAGCTAAAGGCCCCTACATAAGAGCTGTCCAAGTTTTCTCTTCATAATTTTCAATAAATCAATAAATATTGAAAATTCCACGCGAGCACTTTGGCAGTTCTAACCGCGCAATCCTACGACATTTCGAAGTGGAAGCGTAATCGCGGCCACTTGGCAATATGTGCTTTTGCATGGGCCAAACTAAACTGCCGATATGACAATTGACTCATCAAATCCATTTGCGCAACGCAGCACGTTGGAATACGAATTACCTCCCTTTGAACTTATAAAAGATGAGCATTATCTCCCAGCGTTCTACGCTGGATGCGAAGCACAACTTCAAGAAGTAGATTTGATTTTAGCTACCGAACCTGCGACTTTCGAAAATACTTTAGTAGCACTTGAAAAAAGTGGTCAGTTATTGAATCGAGTACTTAATGTTTTTTATAACAAGTCTTCCAGTGATACTAATGAAGTTTTAGACAAAATCGAAGCTGAGTTAGCTCCTAAGTTAGCCGCACATTCAGATGCTATTAAATTAAACGAGAAACTTTTTACCCGGATAAAGAACCTTTACGAATCAAGAAATAATTTAGGACTCAACGAAGAAGATGCCAATCTTTTAGAAAAGTACTACACGGATCTATTACATGCTGGAGCTCATCTTTCTAATGAGCAAAGAAATGAATTGAAACAACTGAATGAGCAGCTCTCAAAATTAGAAACCCAATTCTCCAAAAATCTATTGGCGGATACTAATGATTTGGCAGTGATAGTTGACGATGTAAATCAATTAGCTGGACTTAGCGAAAATGAAATTGCAGCCTGTGCTGCAGCAGCGAAAGCACGCGGTCTAGATGGTAAATACTTAATTGGTGCGGTTAATTTCAGCGGTAATCCTTTACTAGCTTCGCTTGAGAATCGCGAATTACGTCAAAAAATTATGGTTAATTCGCTTTCTAAAGGAAATCGCAATAATAAAAATGACACCAAGGTGATTTTGTTGGAAATGGCAAAACTAAGGGCAAAACGCGCCAAACTCTTTGGTTTAAATACACATGCCGAATGGGTGATGCAGACCAATACCTCAAAGCATCCATCAAACGTACATAAAATGCTTCGCCAAATTGCACCAGCTGCCGTTAGAAATGCCAAGGCTGAAGCAGCTGACTTGCAGGCAGCGATAGGCAATGAGTTCGATCTGCAATCTTGGGATTGGAACCACTACACCGAAAAGGTACGCATCGAAAAGTACAACGTTGATACTGCAGCGATGCGCCCATACTTTGAATTAGAGAAGGTATTAAAAGATGGCGTCTTTTTTGCCGCGAATAAACTTTTTGGCATCACTTTCAAAGAAAGACCAGATTTAGTTACATATCATCCAGAAGCGCGAGCTTTTGAAGTATTCAATGAAGATGGTTCGAAATTAGGACTTTACATTGGTGATTTCTACACTCGTGACTCAAAGCGTGGCGGCGCCTGGATGAATAATTTGGTTGATCAAAACTTCCTGTTAGGCCAGCTTCCGGTTGTGGTAAATAATTTAAATATTCCAAAACCTCCGGCAGGCCAACCAACGCTGTTAACTTATGATGAAACTACAACTCTTTTCCATGAATTTGGCCATGCACTTCATGGCTTGCTTTCTCAAGTTACTTATTTAAGGACATCTGGCACTAGTGTGGAGCGAGACTTTGTGGAGTTTCCTTCACAGGTAAATGAGATGTGGATTCTCTGGCCAGAGGTAGTTCAAAACTACGCCCGCCATCACGAAACTGGGGCACCGTTGCCACAAGAATTAATTGATAACTTGGAAAACTCCACAACTTTCAATGAAGGCCATGCCACCACGAGTTATCTTGCGGCAGCAATTTTAGATTTAGCTTGGCACGAATTATTAGATGGTGAAACAGTCGAAGATGTCGAATTATTTGAAAAGAAAGCTATAGAAGATTACGGTTTAGATTTCCATCCAGTTCCAACTAGATATCGCTCTACTTACTTTAGCCATATCTTTGCCGGCGGTTACTCTGCTGGTTATTACGGATATATCTGGTCTGAAATTCTTGATGCTGAAAGTGTCGAATGGTTTAAGGAAAATGGCGGATTGACACGTAAAAATGGTCAACACTTCCGAGATCAACTTCTTGGTCGAGGCGGATCTATTGATTCAATGCAGATGTTCAAAAACTTCCGGGGCCGCGATGCGACTATTGAACCATTGCTAAAGCGCCGTGGTTTAAATTAAACAGGGTTATTTGGGATTAGTATTCGAAGCTCTTTTTAATCGATCACGAATGGCAATTGCCAAGCCATCACCTTTTGGTTGATGAACCACAACTCGGGTTAAACCTTTTAAATCTGCATCTCGGAGTGCGGCATATAAATCATGTGCAAAAGCCTCAATATTTTTCGGTGTAGCTAAGCGAATTACGCCATCTGGTGACGGGATTTCTGCCAGTGCAATAAAGCCATCCCCTGGTTGCGCAGTTATATCAAGTAAAACTTGTGCTGCTGGGGCGTAATGATTTTCCAGTGAACCGGAGACTCGGATCTCTGAATTGTTTGGTGATTCGACCGCCAAACCAGTGACACCTTTTACATCTTCTATGGTGATGGCACCTGGGCGCAGAATCTTTGGAATTGAGCTAGTGCAATCAATGATGGTGGATTCAACGCCAACCGCACATGGTCCACCATCAAGAATCGCGTCATTTGCATCTAAAAATGCACC
>CAYYFI010000034.1:9201-11752 GCA_964471265.1 uncultured Actinomycetes bacterium
GCATCAGCTCCAAGGCCATACACAGTCTCTGTTGGGAAAGCTATCAGATTTCCCGCTTTTAATTGTGCTGCTGCACGAGCAAGCGCATCAATTGTGCAGACTGAGACAAATTGTGATGCGGCCATAGGTTAAGAGTAAAGGTAAACTAATCGCTATGAAACTTCGTTCTTTAGGTTCAATAATTGCAAGCATTGCAGCATTAACTTTTGTAGCAATTCCAATGGCGCAACCAGCACAAGCCGCTGCCCGCTACATCACAGTTAATGCCGAAGGCACAATAAAAGTTGTGCCAGATGCAGTAAAAATAATGGGCCAAGTGACGGTAGTCGAAGGAAGTAATGCTTCAGCGTTGGCCAAAGCAAATTCGACAAGTAGCGCGGTTCGTAAAGCAATTGCGGCTAACAAAGTTTCCACTAAAGATCTGGCAACCACTTCATTAACGGTTTATCCAGAATATAACTACACCCAAGATAAAGGTTCGGTCCAAGTTGGATATCGCGCTACGCAGTCATTTACCGTGGTAGTTCGAAATGCTGCAAATGCAGGTGCGGTAGTAGATGCGATTGCAGCTGCTGGTGGAGATTATTTACAGCTACAAGGTGTTTCACCATTTGTGTTAGATAGCAGCAAAGCAACAGAGGCAGCACGCGCCGCGGCAGTTAAAAATGCCAAAGCAAAAGTGGCTTCATATGCGAAATTAATGGGCGTGAAATTAGGTAAAGTAAATTTCATAACTGAAGGCGCTGCGACTTATAACCCACCAATTTATGGAGTCTCCAAAGCAATGGCCGATTCTGCAACTGTGATTGATCTTGGAACTCAAGATGTTTCTGTGACAATCACGGTTCAATGGTCGTTAACTTGATTTCCTTTGCCAAATTAGGTGTTCATAAAAATCTTGTAGAAGCGCTATCGAATGAAGGAATTGAATTTCCTTTTCCAATTCAGGAAGCAACTCTGCCTGAAGCAATTAACGGTCGAGATGTATTAGGTCGTGGTCAGACTGGATCTGGAAAAACACTAGCTTTTGGATTGACCGTTTTAACGCGATTAGCTTTTGAAAAACCAATGCCTGGTGCGCCTTATGCATTGATTTTGGCTCCAACTCGTGAATTAGCGATGCAGATAAATGATGTACTTGCAATTTATGCAGAAGAAGTGGGATTGCGTTCTACAGTTTTAGCTGGCGGCATGCCTTACCCGCCGCAATTGCAAGCGTTAAGAAAAGGTGTGCAGATTGTGGTCGCGACTCCTGGTCGTCTGCAAGATCATTTAAAGAAGGGCACAGTTGATTTATCGGCAACGGAAATTGTGGTGCTTGATGAAGCAGACCAAATGGCGGATATGGGTTTCTTGCCCGTAGTTACTGAAGTATTGGCATTAACCCCGCAAGATGGGCAGCGATTGCTATTTAGCGCCACGCTAGATCGCGATGTAGATAAATTAGTGAAGAAGTTTATGAAGAACCCAGTTACGCATTCATTGGCAGTAACTGAGCAGCGCGAAGCAGATATGGACCACCATGTTTTGGTCGTAGATTCACATGTAAAAGATGATGTGATTGCGCAGATTGCATCTCGTGAAGGGCGCACCATTTTCTTTGTGCGCACCAAACATGGCGCTGATCGATTAACCGAAAAATTAAAGAAGCAAGGCGTAGATGCGGGAGTGTTGCATGGTGGCCGTACTCAGAAGCAACGCATGCGAGTTTTAGATGCTTTCAAAATTGGTAAGAAACGTGCGTTAATTGCCACAGATGTAGCAGCGCGAGGTATTCACGTAGATGATGTTTCGCTGGTAGTACATGTTGATCCACCAGAGACTCATAAAGATTATTTACACCGAGCAGGTCGTACTGCACGTGCTGGTGCAAAAGGCACCGTGGTTTCAATTGCATCTAGCGGTAATCGCAAGCGAGTTCATAACTTAGGCAAAGAAGCTGGCGTCAAGATGACAGAGACTCGCATTGAGTCTAAAAATAATGATTTGCATCCAGAATTAATGCGTATTACTGGTGCGGCCGAACCAAGTGGTGTGCCAGTACAAGAAGAAGCTATGCCAAAACGCGAGCGCACCAAACCAGGCAGAGAACGAAACAATCGTGAACGCCCAAATAGAGATCGCCGGGAAAAACCATCTCGTGAAAAGAGTGCACCAAAGAAACGCACAGAAAAGCCGAAACCACATCGTGATGATTTACGTCGAAAAGATCGTGCAAATAAGAAATTTGATAAGCGAATTGAAAAACGAGTTTCGGTTGAGAAACCATCCGATAAACGTATTGAGCAGCGAATTGAAAAACGAACTGAGAAATCTAGTGCTGGGCCAAATCGAATTGCGCGACGTGCACACCTACAACCAGAAGGTCGCGTTGTTCAGACCAGATCTGCGAAGCGAAAGCAAAAGAGCGGAAAAAGTAAGCCAAAACCGCGCTCTCGTTCTAGTAGATAACGCGTTTTGGCCAGCGGAATAAACGCTAGTAAGATTCGCAAGCTGTCGTCCCCATCGTCTAGGGGCCTAGGACATCGCCCTTTCACGGCGGTAACACGGG
>CAYYFI010000035.1:0-7281 GCA_964471265.1 uncultured Actinomycetes bacterium
CGATTTACGTCAAATGCCATGAAGCGAAATTAGTCCGATAAACACAAAAGCGCCACATACGTGGCGCTTATTGTTGCTTTGGTGGTAGATGAAGGATTTGAACCTTCGAAGGCAGAGCCGGCGGATTTACAGTCCGCTCCCATTGGCCGCTCGGGCAATCTACCGTTAAGCGGCGTAAGGTTATCAGGGTTCAGGAATTGGGAAAAATTGGCTTTGTTTCTTTAATTTCTTCTAACCTTGCTAGAGCTTCCACGCGTTCAACTTTGTGGTCAACTATCGGAGCGATATATGAAAGCCCAGGCTCATGAATTAAGTCATTCGGCACATCACGAAGTTCAGGAATGTACTTTCGAATGTAATCTCCATTTGGATCGAATTTTCTGCCCTGTTCGATTGGATTAAATACTCGATAATAAGGTGAGGCATCAGTGCCACATCCTGCAGTCCATTGCCATCCGTGTGAATTACTTGCCGGGTCATAATCAACTAAATGCTCCATAAAGAAATTAGCGCCGTATTGCCATTCAATATGTAAATCTTTTACTAGGAAAGATGCCACCACCATTCGAGTGCGGTTATGCATCCATCCAGTATTGATTAATTGGCGCATGGCAGCATCAACAAATGGATAACCGGTACGTCCCTCGCACCATGCTTTGAAATTCTCACCAGGTTCCTCATAACGCATGTTTGCAAATTTCTCTACATAATATTCATCAATGGTATGTGGATTGTGAAATAACACATCTGCATAAAATTCACGCCAAGCAATCTCTTTGCGGAATGTATCGTGAGCTTTTGAATTATTTAATCCATATAAAAGAGTTCTTGGATGTACTTCACCAAATTTCAAGTGGGCACTCATACGACTGGTGCCATCAGTGTCCGCCATGTTACGCATTTCATCGTAGCTATCTAAAGCATTTTTCTTAAACCAATTGAATCTTTCTAACGCTGCAGCTTCACCAGCCTTTGGAATTTCAAATTCGCAAGTCCATTCCGGAATTTGTTGCTCAGACTTCTTTGGTTTAATTGCATTAATCTCTTTAGGTGCTGCTACTGGTCCACGCCATCCATGGGCCATCCACCCTTTGTAGAAAGGAGTGTAAACACGATAATTTGTATCATCTGGCTTTCGTACTCGACCTGGTGCCACTGCATATGGGCTACCGGTTTCAATTAAATTAATTCCTGAATCCAGCACCCTTTTGTCTCGAGCTGCGCCATATGGCTCAAATTCTTTTGAAATATGTACTTCATGTGGATTGAAGCTCTTCAATACTTCAACTTGATCACCTGCTATCACATGAAGTCTGCCTTCAAGTGATTCATTTAATGCGCGAAGTGAATTAGCAAGATACGTCAATCTTTTATTGCCTGCTTGTTTTATTAAATTCGGATCTAAGATAAAGAGCGGCACAATTTCATCGGCATTTGCGATTGCAGAAAGCAGCGCAGGATTGTCAGCTAAACGTAGGTCTCGCCTAAACCACATGATGTTTCGCTTCATGGTGCTAGTGTTTCATTATGCAGTCGATTTCGCATTATCAAGTTAGAGGTGTGCCTGGCGAGGTTAAACGAAGCAGTTTTGATGGGCGAATTGTTGATTTTTGGGCACCAAAAAGCCCCTCTCACCTACTAATTGCACATGATGGTCAAAATGTTTTTGATCCTAGAACTGCAACTAAAAGGTTTACTTGGCGAATGGCACAGAATGCCATTCGGGTCTTCGAAAAAGCTGGATTAACGCCTCCCGCAATTATTGGAGTTTTTCATTCAAGCACCAAATCAGATCCGTTTGGCAGATTTAAGGATTTAACTCCAAAGAACCCATTTCTAAATGGCGTTAAACCTTTAATAGAAAGTGAATTAACAATTGACCAATTGCACGGAGAAAAATACCACGCACTTATTGCAGAGAAAATTGTTCCTGAGATATGTGAATACTTAAATTTAGAGCCGAAATTTGAAAATACGGCAATGATTGGTTCGAGCATGGGAGGTTTGGCTACTCTAGATGCGCTGGGATTGCGAAATGAATTTTTCTCAACCGCATTGGCATTTTCACCTCATTGGGTATTAGGTGGTAAACCTTTAGTTGATGAACTCGTCGCACAATTACCAAAACCAGGGAAACATAAAATTTGGATGAGTCGTGGTGATCGAAAATTAGATGCAACATATAAAACTGATCAGGATTACGTAGATTCTCTTATGCTAAAGATTGGCTGGCGAAGTTCATTTAAAACTAAGCTATACAAAGGCGCAGCACACAATGAACGCGCATGGGCAAAACAAGTTTCCGATGCCTTTGAATTCTGGCTATCTAACTAAAAAACTTTGTAAAGTAGAAGCTACCTTTTCACCATTTGCATTGACGGCAATTGCGACTATCTCTAGCTGAGTTCCTTTTTTGTACTTATCTTGGTGCAAGTACACACGATAAAGCCCATCTTTAAACCCGGTTACTCCTAAAATCCGACGATCTGAGGTACCAACTGTGCTCCAGTTCTTGCCTTTCACGCGCACTGCAAAAGTTACTTCAGTGAAATCAGTACCTGGCACCGTTGCAGTTAGCGCTACAAATTGGTCGCTGGTGCGGATATCGACAACCGGTTTGTTCAAGGTTAACGTTAATTTTGTCGTTGGATTAAATTCAGAATCAGCCTTTAAGACCACCCAACTTCTGGCAGGCAAAGTTAAGGCTACATTCTTAGAACTGGCAGAAATATCATTGGCTTTTCCTGAAATTACAGTCCAATTTGAATCTGCAGTAGATACATTCAAGTTTAACTTTGTTTCTGCATCTCGCCCATTGAAGGCAACTAAGAACTCCTGTTTATTTGCATATCTACTTACTGCAAATGATCCATTGTTTGCGTATCTAAGTTGTTGTGTTCCAGATCTAAGCGCAGAATATTTCTTGGTTAAATTCTGCAACTCTGATAAAACTTTCTCAATTGGATTTGTTGAGTCAAATGCACTCTTAGTTCCGATTGGTTCACTTCCAATTCGAACTTCTTTTTGCCATTCGATGACTTGCGTTGCAAACATATCTTGACGAGCGGCTTTATCTCCGCCACTACCGGTCATACCTTTTTCATCACCGTAATAAACCGTTGGGCCGCCACGCAGCAGAAACAGCAAGGCGTTTGCAAAATTAGCTCGTTCAACTAATTGACTTGGAGTGGCATCAGTATTTCCCTGCAAAAACATTCCAATTCTGCCCATGTCATGGTTGTCCAAAAATGTGGTTAGTCCATATGCACTTGTGGATGCAGTGGTGTAGAGATCATCTTGATTAAAGATTTCCAGCAGATCTCGTTCGCCATTTCCATATGTAGCATATTTAGAAGCTGCAGCTTGAAATGCAAAATCTAAAACACCAGGAAATTTGTAGTCGGTAACATATTTAGCTAAATAATTAGGGTCGGTATCCCAAACTTCGCCGTAGATTGGAAAATATGGCTTTCCAGCTGCATTTGCGGTCTTGATTACGGCTGGAAGGAACGCTTTCCAAAATTCTGGGTTAACATGTTTTGCAGTATCAATTCGATATCCATCAATGTCGAATTTTGTGATCCAGTCCTGCCAGACTTTAATCCATCCAGCGACAACTTCTGGCTTCTCGGTGAAAACATCATCTAAACCAAAAAAATCTCCAAATGTTGAAGATTCTCCATTGAATGTAGAGTCACCTCGATTGTGATAATTGGTAATGTCATTCAAGAAAGCTGGGGCTTTTACGTTTTTGTATTTGTCACTCACAATTGGTGGCACTGGGAAAGATTTTGCCGTACAGAGTTTTGGGAAATTCGCTTTGCCAATATATTTATTAACATCAAATTTCTTACCACTGCAATCTTTGTAAGGATATTGTGAAATATCAGAGTAGCTGTAAACATCGCCTCGGTATTTAATGATATCCCCAGTGTGATTTATGACGATATCTACAATCACTTTCATGTCTCGTTTATGAGCTTGGGTTACAAATTCTTTAAAATCAGCTTCAGTTCCCAGATGTGGATCTATTGTTGTGAAATCTAGTCCCCAATAACCGTGATAAGCCGCAGAATCCCCTTGCACGTATCGCTGTTTTACTGGTGGTGTTATCCAGATTGAATTGAAACCTAAACCTTGAATGTAATCTAATTTGGAGGTTAAACCTTTTAAATCTCCGCCATGAAAATAGCCAATATCAGTTGGGTCATATCCAGTAACCGCGGAAAAACCAGTTAGACCAGCTTCATCATTACTTGTATCTCCATTTGCAAAGCGATCGGTCATTACAAAATAGATTTGAGAGTTTGCCGCTCCTGCGCGGATAGTCGGTTTAGCCAGCGACGTTAAGTCTTCCGCAGACGCGCCTGTTCCTAAAATATTACCTATAAAAGTAAGCGAAATAACCGCGCCAAATAGCCATTTTTTCATGAAAGCTTCCAGACACCTTGAGTTGCCCCATTGCTCTTAAATTTGATCTTACTTCCAGTTGCTTTTTGACCATATAAAGTTTTAGATATTTTGTAACCAAATTTCGCGATGTCAATTTCGACAGTACATGGTTTTGCTGCAATCACCACTAAAACTTTGCTCTTTTTTGATTCTCGCAGATAAGCCAAGTAATTATCTTCCGCTGCAATCCACCGTAGTCCACCATTTACAAAAGCATCATCGCTTCGGCGCAGTTTGGCTAACTTCTTAACTTCCGCAAAGAATTGCAGGTCCCATTTACTGCGATCTTCCCAATTTATGGTTTGGCGAGCATCCTCTCCAGATTTTCCTTCTAGACCTAATTCATCTCCCATAAAGATTGAAGGCACTCCGGGATAAGTCATTAACATAGTCATAGCCGCAATGTGTTTTGCTTTGTCGCCACTAACTATGGTTCTAAATCTTGGAGTGTCGTGTGAATCAAGCAGAATCATGGACGCAAGTAACGAGCGCCAAGGTATAGAACCGTTGAAATTCTTAATTGTTTCTACAAATTGCTTGCCGGTTATTCTTGGTGAATCAATTGGCAAACCTTGAAAACCACCACTTAATTTCGCGTTTTCATTCATCCATGAGGATAGTGGTCGTGAAAAACCTTGGTAGTTCATGGTTCCATGCCAACCTAAACCAGCTAAATCATTTGCCACAAAATCAGCATTCTCCGCAACTAACCAAGCATCAGATTTTGCCTCTGCGACCGCTTTACGTATTCCATACATGACTTCATCATGAATATCGACTGCGCCATATTTTCCAGTCATATTTCCGACATCTACGCGCCAACCTGACATGCCCCACTTTGGTGACAGCCACTTACGGATAATGGAATTTGGTGCTTCATACATTAACTTTCGCAGCTCTTTTGAACCATAATTTAATTTTGGCAGTGATTCCAGTCCCCACCAACCTTCATAACCCCATTTATATTTCTTGGTCCAATAAAAGAAAGTGGCCTCTTTACTTTTTTTATCTTTCTTTGCTTTAGCTAACCAATAATGTCCTGCACCGCAATGATTTGAAGTGATATCACCTACTAATTTAATTTTTTTCTTATTTGCTTCTTTAACTAAATTAAACCATGCATCATTACCGCCAAGAATTGGATCTACTTCATCAAAACTACTTGCGTCGTATCGATGATTAGAACGCGCTGGAAAAAATGGCGTGAAGTAAATTCCATTTGCGCCCAACTCAGTTACGTGATCTAAATGTTGTGCAACGCCATAAAGATCACCACCATAAACTTCGATTCCAGCGAATTTAGTTTTATCTCTTGGAGGTAAATTCCATTCACGGGAAACTGCCCAGTCTGGCAATTTCTTCTCGGAAGTTTTGGCAAAGCGGTCGGGGAAAATTTGATAAAAAACCGAACTGTTCAACCACTTAGGATATTCAGGACGTGCAATTAATTGAAAATCAGTATTTGAATGTACGTCATGATTTGAAAGTCCAGCTGCGCTCAGCCAGTCATATTTGCCATTGCCTGCAAATAGAAAGCGATATCTGGTTTCGTAATTGATGATATTTATGGTGACTCCCCACCAAGATTCAGTGCGCTTTTTGCTGATTCGTTTTAAATGCGCAGTGCGAGGTTCGCCATCGTGGTAGTAGCGCATTACCGCGTCGGTAAATTTATAAGAATTTGGTATCCGAACTTTAAAAGTTACTTTCTGTCCTAGTTTTGGCGCAGCGTTACTTACATAAAGTTCACTACCATCGTGATGCGGCTCTAAAATCATGCCGCAAGTATTACCTATTAAGCTATTTATGTAGCTGGTCTACGGAATCGTCCCAGCCAGTTACGTCTTCCGGTTTGCGCGGGCCTTTGCCAATATAACGCGCAGATGGGCGAATTAAACGGCCGGTGCGCTTCTGCTCCAAAATATGTGCAGACCAACCAGCGGTACGCGCTGAAGTAAACATTGGCGTGAACATGTGTGCTGGAACTTCTGCAAAATCAAGCAACACTGCAGCCCAGAATTCCACATTTGTTTCTAAAACACGATCTGGACGACGTTCACGTAATTCGGTAAGTGCCGCTTCTTCTAATGCTTTTGCAACTTCATATCGTGGAGCACCTAGCTCTTCACAAGTGCGACGTAGTGTTCGTGAACGTGGATCTTGAGCACGATAAACGCGGTGACCAAATCCCATCAATCTTTCATTGTTATCCAACAATTCTTTTACATAAGCGCGAGCATCGCCACGTTTTTCAACTTCTTCAATCATGTGAAGTACACGTGAAGGTGCGCCGCCATGGAGTGGGCCAGACATTGCTCCAATTGCACCCGATAACGAAGCCGCTACATCTGCACCGGTAGATGCAATCACACGAGCCGTAAAGGTAGATGCATTCATGCCATGTTCTGCTGCTGAGACAAAATATGCATCAACTGCACGAACATGCTTTGGATCTGGTTCGCCGCGCCAACGAATCATCATTCGTTCTGTGATGGTGTGCGCTTTATCAATTTCAGATTCTGGCACTGCAGGTGCAGCGTAACCGCGCGCAGATTGCGCAACATAAGAAAGCACCATTACTGATGCACGAGCTAATTGATCTCTAGCTTCTTCGTCCGAAATATCAAGTAGTGGTTTAAATCCCCAAGCTGGTGCCAACATTGCAATTGCTGATTGCACATCTACGCGTACATCACCGGAATGTACCGGTAATGGAAATTTCTCGGCTTTTGGAAGTCCTGGATTAAATTGATCATCAACTAATAAGCCCCAAACATTTCCAAATGAAACTCGACCAACTAAATCTTCGATATCGACTCCGCGATATCT
>CAYYFI010000035.1:7381-10950 GCA_964471265.1 uncultured Actinomycetes bacterium
GGCGATTGGGTTGTGCGCCGCTACTACCCATAAAATTTCACTATGAGCGATATCAAGATTCCCGAAAACTTGAAACCAAAAGATGGTCGTTTTGGTTGTGGTCCATCCAAACTTCGTCCTGAAGCGTTGGAATCTTTGATTAAGTCGCAATTGATTCTGGGCACTTCGCATCGCCAAAAACCAGTCAAGCAGGTTGTTAATCGAGTACGCACCGGATTGACTTCACTATTTAATTTGCCAGAGGGATATGAAGTGGTGCTGGGTAACGGTGGGTCAACTGCATTCTGGGATATTGCAACATCTGGGTTAATCGAAAAGAAGTCTCAGCACCTAAATTTCGGTGAATTTTCATCGAAATTCGCCCAAGCAGCCAAAGAGAATCCATTTATTGATGATCCATCAGTAATCAAATCCGAGCCAGGTTCACATCCAGTTGCTGTTGCTGAAGCCGGCGTTGATGTCTACGCGTTAACACATAACGAAACTTCTACTGGCGTATCAATGCCCATCAAAAGGCCAGCCGGAACTGATGGTGCACTGGTACTAGTTGATGCGACCTCTGCAGCAGGTGGATTAACTGTTTCCGCGAAAGAGTTTGATGCTTACTACTTTGCACCACAGAAATCTTTTGCATCTGATGGCGGCCTTTGGCTTTCGTTGATGAGTCCGGCGGCTCTAGAACGCGCAGCAAAAATCAAAGCATCTGGCCGTTGGATTCCTGCATTCTTTGATTTAACAATTGCGATTGAAAATTCCAAATTGGATCAGACTTACAACACTCCAGCTTTAGCAACTTTGATTTTGCTTGCAGATCAAATTGAATGGTTTAACAACAACGGTGGACTTAATTTTGCCGCCGGCCGAAGTGCAAAATCAGCTGAGATTATGTATGGCTGGGCAGAGAGAACTTCATACACCACACCGTTTGTATCTGATCCAGCAATGCGTTCAAATGTGGTGGCCACTATCAATTTTGATGAAACAATCGACGCTGCCAAAGTCGCAGCTACTCTACGTCAAAATGGAATTGTAGATACCGAGCCATATCGCAAATTAGGTAAGAATCAATTGCGAATTGGCATGTTCCCTGCAATAGATCCGGCTGATATTGAAGCGCTGACAAAATCAATTGAATATGTCGTAGAGAATATTTAATTGAGTAAATTAAAAAGAGATTCACTTTTCTGGACGGTGGCTGGACAAGCCACAATTCTCAATTTCTTTTTGGGTGGTTTTGGACCTTCTCAAACATTATTGCGTCAGGAACAAAGAACTTCATTAACTGTAGCTGGATTACATGGCACCATGATGGGAATTGCCGCCATCATCGCAGGGCTAATTCACCCACATTTAAACCATAAATATGGTCGTAAAAACACATCATGGATTGGCCTAACAATCTTCACAATTGGGTTGCCGTTCTTTGCACTGGGGCCATCGGTAAATTTCACTTTGCCTGCCGTACTTTTCTCTTCCGTTGGATTTAATTTTGTTATTTTAAATATGGTGACATTGCTTTCACATCACTATCCAGATACTCCAGATTTGGCAGTTTCGCAAAGTGGTGGCGTTAACGCAGTTGGATTCGTATTTGGCACAGTGCTAGTTGGAACTTTGGCATCATTTGGAATTTCATGGCGCCTTGGTTTATTAATTTGCATTCCGGCTGCGATAGTTCTTTATATTTTTGGTAAAGATAAAATAATTGATAATCACATCGCAGATGCCCCTAAACAACAAGGAAAATTGGGTCCAAAATTCTGGGTAGCTTGGATTGGATTTTTCGCCACAATTTCTTCAGAATTTGCAACATCTTTTTGGAGTGCGGCCTTGCTATCTGATCGCACTGGAACTGGGACAGCTTTTTCTACGATCTGTGTCGCTGCACTAGGAACTGGTTTTGGAGTCGGTAGATGGTTTATACCTATTTGGATGCGAAAAACCACTTTAGACATTAGGTTAAAAACTATTCTTTCAATCCAACTTATTGCATTTATGCTTTATTGGTTCTCTCATAACATAATTTTTTCTCTACTAATGTTGCTCTTTGTCGGAATTGGAATAGGCGGACAATTTCCAATGACTATGGTACGCATTTTAAAATTAAGCGGGAATAAACCAGATTTAGCAATGGGTAAAGCTGCTTATGCGGCAGGTTTGGCAATCGCAATTGCACCATTTATGTTGGGATTTTTAGGTGATCGCATCGGAATTTCGCAAGCTTATTTAATGGTGCCAGTTTTGATTTCAATTGCGTTTGCAGTTATTTTGCTGGTTCCGTCCGAAGCACCGCAGAAACGCTAATATCTGCGGGAATTACTGCACTTTTTCGAAACTTTAGTAAAAAGTAGAAAGCTGCAGTTAAAGTAATTAAGCCACAGCCACCCATAGTCCACCGCACACCAAAATTCTCAGCACAATATCCAATTAATGGTGAACCAATAGGTGTACCGCCCATAAATACAAACATATAAATTCCCATAATGCGTCCACGAATTGCACTATCGCAATTACTTTGAATAAAAGTATGTGCTGAAATCATGGTCGTAATTGCACTGATTCCCGAAATTGGTAAGACCAACGCGTAAATTTCAAAGGTTGGCATAAAAGCCAAAATCGAAATCCAGATACCAAAATTAATAGCTGCTATAGGTACAAATTTAGTGTTCTTAGTCCGATCACTTCTAGCTGCAATTAGCGCTCCAGTTAAAGTACCTAACCCAACCAAAGTACCCAAAATTCCGTACGAAGCTGCGCCTTTGCCAAAAACTTTCGTTGCCATAAGCGCATTAAATATCTGCATATTTAAGCCAAAGTTTGATGCAAATAAAACGGTCAACATGACTACTTGAATATCTGGACGCCGCTTAATGTAATTGAAAGCTTCTCTTAAAGTGCCATCAGAAGGTGATTTCTCTTCGATATGCAATTCGGAAGTGCGCACAGCCAGAAAAGCAAGCATCACCACGAAAAATGAGATTGCGTTAATTAAGAATGAAGGACCAGTACCAAAAGCTGCAATTAAAAAGCCAGAAATTGCCGGACCAACTAAGCGTCCAAAGTGAAAATTGGCACTATTGAGTCCCATTGCATTGGTTAAATCTTTCTGACCTACAACTTCCACGCTAAAACTTGATCTTATGGGTGCATCTAAGGCGCTAAAGATTCCAAGTAAAATCGCCAATACATAGACGTGATTAATGGTCACAATATCTGTAATCACAAAAAGTCCCAATATTAATGCCGAAATACCGCTACCAAAATTGGTGATTATTAATGCTTTTCGCTTATCAACTTTGTCGGCTAATACCCCACCTTGCAAACTGAGCAGCATTACTGGAAGAAATTGCAGTGCGGTTACGATTCCCAGATAGGTACCATTGTTGTTGGTTAATTCAAGCACTAACCAGTCTTGTGCAACTCTTTGAGCCCAAGTGCCAATGTTAGTTAAAATCGCCGAAGCATAAAGAATTCGAAAATTGCGATGGCGCAGCGCCCTCCAATTACCCTCTGGCGAAATTCTCGAAAACATTAAGGTGAGAATACACTGAAGCTATGAGAACTAAGGC
>CAYYFI010000036.1:0-6081 GCA_964471265.1 uncultured Actinomycetes bacterium
ACTGCAGTTTGCGAGGGAGTCGACTCTTCACAAGCTGCTAACAACCCACACCCTCAAGGAGGATAAATGAAGGTAACACGCGTAAAGATCGCGGTTGCTGCACTTGCTGCTTTGGCATTGGGAACCACCATGCTTTCACCAGCACAATCAGCAACACGTTCTACCGTGATTCTGCATGAGACCAACCCAATTACCGGTCTTAACTGCAGCATGTCAGCAACAAACTCAACAACTTGTGCAGCTGTAAGTTATTTACAGGGCGCTGGTTTCTACTACTACAACAACAAGAAGGAAGTTGTTCCAAATACAACTTTCGGAACTTACAAGATTGTTAAGAATACAAAGACAGACTTCCGTGTTCAGTACACCGTAAACCCAGGCCGTGTTTGGTCTGATGGTGTGCCAATCACTGGTGTTGATCTACTTCTTTCACATGTACTTTCAAGCAGCGCTTATTCAGTAGCTGCTGGTCTAGGTGATCCAAAGAGCAAGACTGCAAAGCCTGCTTTCGAATCACTTGGTTATGGTGGAACTTACGACGATAACGTGGTTGGAGAGCCAGAACTATCAGCAGACCAGATGAAGGTAACCATCCGTTACAAGATGCCAATCGCTAACTGGGATCTACAGGGCCCTGGCCCATCACCAGTTCACACCATGATTCAAATTAATGATGGTGATAAGAAGCTTGGCACCGTAGCAGAAGGAAATGCAGCAAAGGCTAAGTTCCTTGCAGCATTTAATGCTAAGGACACCACAGTGCTAAAGGCGCTAGGTAAGATTTGGACTAACGATTACACAATTACAACTGTTAACTCATCAACCAACCCACTACTTCTAGTTTCAAATGGTGGTTACATTATTGATAGCGCAGTTGCTAAGACATCTGTAACTTTGAAGCGTAACGCTAAGTACAACTCAGGTCCGGCTCTACAAGGTGATATCGATACCATCGTATTTAAATTCATCGGTGATGGAACTGCTGCGGCTCAAGCGCTAGCAAATGGCGAGCTTGATGTTTATGCAGGCCAGGCAACTGCTGATGGTGTTGCAAAGCTAAAGGCAATTAAGGGCGTAAACGTTGTTGGTAAGGAAGAAGTTGCTTACGAGCACTGGGACCTTCACTATGACACCGTTCCTGGCGAAGACCCATACACAGGTATCTTCTCTGTTAAGGATGGCGCTAAGTCATTAGCACTTCGTCGCGCATTCCTACTTGGTCTGCCACGCGAAGAAATCCTGTCAAAGCTAATTGCACCAATCAACGGTGTAACCAAGCCAATTCGTTCAACTTGGTTAGCTCCAGGTTCAGCAGCTTATGACAAGCTAGTTGCATCAAATGGTTCTTCATACTACGTAGAAGGAACACAAGAAGAGCGCAACAAGCGCGCACTAGGTTTGGTTCAGAAGTACTATCCAAATGCACTTAAGAATCCAATCAAGGTCAACGTTCTTGTTCCAGGTAACAACCCACGCCGTGCTGCTGAATTTGCACTTGCAAAGGCAAACTTGGCAAAGGTTGGTTTTGATCTAGTTGGAGATGTTCGTACCGACTGGCCATCACAACTTGGTGTATCTAAGTATGACGTTTACTTCTTCGCATGGGTTGCATCAGCTGTAACTCAGAAGCAGTCATCTGAAAACTTCATTACCAATGGTGGAAATAACATTCTTGGTTACTCAAATGCAACCGTTGACTCAATTATTGGAACACTAGATGTTCCAATGTCAACCAATGCATTGGTAAACAAGTACATCCAGATTGAACGCATTACAAATAATGATGCGATCACACAAGGTGTATTTATCCACCCAGGTATCCTTGCGGTTAATGAAAACCTAAAGGGAATCAAGCCAAGCCCACTATCACCACAGATTGTGTGGAATTACTGGGAGTGGAAGTACTAAGAGCTTAAAACTCTTAGTAATTAACTATCAAAGTTAGTTAAAAGTTAGTTAAAATAGGAGTGGCATATAGGAATTTACTTCCTATATGCCACTTTCCTGTATAGTCGGCTTAATATTCATCGTGGAATAAGTAAAGGAATCGCGTGTTCGCTTACATCATGCGCCGCTTGGGCGTATTGGCCGTTATTCTCTTTGGTTCAAGTTTTATTCTCTACAACTTATCTGCTATCTCGGCAGATCCATTAGCAGAATTAAAAACCAGCACAGATCCAAATCGCGATTACTTAATCGCGAACTTAACGCGAGAGTTGCAATTAGATGTGCCACCTCCTGCCCGATATTTCCTCTGGCTTCGTGGCGTTCTAGGTTTATTCATTGGGCAACCAAACTTTGGCATGACTCGCGAAAATGCCACCGTAGCCTCAGAATTATCAAGAGCAATTCCAGTAACCATTCGTCTTGTTTTAGCTTCAACACTTATTGCCATCGTGCTTGGCATCATGATTGGAATCATCACCGCGCTACGTCAATACAGCCGCTTTGACTACTCTGCAACATTCTTTACCTTTTTGATGTTCTCATTACCAGTTTTCTGGGTAGCTGTTTTATTAAAAGAATATCTAGCAATCTCATTTAACAACTTTTTAGCCAACCCCAAAGTGCCCATAGCGTGGATGATTGGCTTTGGCTTAGTTGGTGCCATCTTCTGGTCTTCTCTATTGGGTGCAACACGAAAAAGATTCTGGACCATATTTGCGTCGGTTTTTGTGGGCACCATCTTGGTACTAAAAATTATGGATATGATGAATTGGTTCTTGGAACCTCGCCTTGGTCCAATCTTGGTAACTTTAATTTCAGTTGGTATTGCTTACGCAATTACGCAAATCTCAGTTGGCTTAACTAATAAAGTTGCACTTAAAGCATCTTTGACCATGTCGGCGCTAACGCTACTCTTCTATTACCCAGTTAATATGCTCTTCAAGCAATCAATGAGTATTTGGATTCTGGTGGGAATGCTGATTTTTACCATTGGACTTGCAACTGCAGTAGGTATTGGCTTTGCCAAAATTGATCGTGGACCAATTATTCGAACCACCATATTAACGGCGGTACTTTCCGCGCTAATCGTGTTGGTAGATAAGTTCATGTATACCTGGTCCCCTTACATGCAGACAGATGCTATTAATTATCGCCCGGTCCCAACCATCGGCCAGCGTAATGATCTTCTTGATTCAAACGATTTTTGGATCATGCATTTAGACACCATCCTCCACTTATTCTTACCGACAATCGCACTCACGCTAATTTCATTTGCTGGTTATGTGCGATTCTCACGTGGTACTTTGCTAGAAGTTCTAAATCAGGATTACATTCGAACCGCACGTGCTAAAGGTTTAACAGAACGTACTGTAATTATGCGACATGCATTCCGTAACACCATGATTCCTTTAACTACCATCATGGTGGTTGATTTTGCGGGAATCATTGGCGGTGCCATTATTACTGAAAGCGTATTTGGTTGGTCTGGTATGGGTACGCTATTTCGTAGAGGAATCGGGTCTTACGATTTAAATCTTCTCATGGGAGTCTTCTTCGTAACTGCTTCACTTGCCGTACTTGCAAATTTAGTGGCAGATCTTTTGTATTCCGCCCTTGATCCACGTATTCGAATCGGAAGTGGTGCGTGATGGCAAGCATTATGAACCGTTTCAATCGAAAGAAAGTTACTGAAGCTGAATCAGTAACAACTGGCGAAAATGCAATTGCTAATAAAGAGACCGAAGGTTTAAGCCAAGGCGCAATCGTCAGACGCAGGTTCGTGCGTCATCGCGCTGCGATGATTTCACTTTTCACCATCATCTTCATAATTCTCTTTGTATTCACCGCACTCGATTGGCGCCTTTTTGGAAAGTGGCATGTGCCAGGTTGGTGGAAATGGAAAACTGAAGATCTGCCAGAACTTCGCTTTGGTGAAGAATGTGGAGATACCGTTGGATGCCCAACTCTAAGCTTGCACCCTAAATTTTTAGGCGGCGCTGGGATCACTTTAGGAGAGCATCCATTTGGCCAAGATGATATTGGCCGTGATTATTTTGCATTGGTTATGAAAGGCACTCAACGTTCATTAACCGTGATGTTCATTATCGGAATCATCTCAGCAACTATCGGCACTGTGATTGGAGCTATCTCTGGCTTCTATCGCGGCAAGATTGATGCAATTTTGATGCGCTTTACCGATTTCATTATCACTATCCCGGCGGTGGTAATTGGTTCTGTGATTGGTTTCCACTTTGGAAATTTAGGCGCAACTTTCTTAGCTTTCTATTTAGGCCTTTTTGGATGGACCGGCTTATCTCGTTTAGTGCGTGGTGAGTTCTTGACACTACGTGAACGCGAATTCGTAGATGCAGCACGAGTAGCTGGCGCATCTAATCGCCGCATTATTTTCAAACATATTCTGCCAAATGCAGTCGGTGTGATTATCGTATCCGTGACACTTTTGATGTCTGGTGCAATTCTTCTCGAAACAGCACTTAGCTATATCGGCTTCGGCGTGATTCCACCAGATGTTTCACTTGGTCTTCTGATTAATCAATATCAGGATTCATTCACCACTCGCCCATGGCTTTTCTGGTATCCGGGCTTATTTATTATCACTATCGCTCTATGCGTTAACTTTATTGGTGATGGTCTCCGAGATGCATTCGATCCACGTCAACGACGTCGAATCTCAAAGAAAGAACGCGAAGCCGCAAAATTAGCAAATAAAGGTGGCAACTAATGAATCAGCAGACCAACCAAGCTAATTGCAACTGCCAGCACAGCCAAATAGATGGCGGCAGTATTAAAAACTTTACTGAATTCTCTTTGACCTTCCGGGAATTTCTTCCATCTACTTCTGGCCAGAAAAGCAGCAACACCAGAATCACTGCGCGGAGATTCACCAAAACGAACGGTGCTCTGACTAGCGATATCCATTCCCTTAACTTCACTAGGGTGAATTTTTCTAGCGTGATATCTGCCGGGAGCGGGAGCCGCCCAAGCGTGAATGATTTCTCCTTTAACTTCAACACTCATCGTGTATCTGGTTTCGATAGCGCTGATGTCGCACCAACCGATGTTGTAACTCCAAAGTGGATTTACGATTTTGATTCCATCGTCAGCAATTTCTACTTGCGGACGATGCAAGATCAAGTAAAAGAAGAGTGCAACCAAACTTCCCACGCCCAAAGTCAAGAAAGCGTCGCGAATTTCACCCATAAAGATAGTTTGAAAAACCATAATGAGAATCACGCTATATGCGATGATGGCAGCAAATGCGCTGGATTTACTTCGAAAGATTTCGGAGTTGGTCACGACACAATCTTGGCACAAGGAGTAATAAATGTCTGAACCGATTCTTAAGGTCGAACATTTCAATGTAGATTTCTGGGTAGATGGTGTTTGGTATCCAGCCGCTATCGATATGAATTTCAAATTAGAACCAGGTCGCGTGCTCGCCATTGTTGGTGAATCTGGTTCAGGTAAATCCACCACCGCACTTGGTTTGATGGACTTATTAGCATCAAATGCTCGCATGTCGGGAAGCGTTAAAGTAAAAGATGTTGAAATGCTTGGCGCACCTCAAACAACTCTGCGACGTAATCGAGGCAAAGAAGTCGCTTATATCTTCCAAGAGCCAATGACAGCGCTAAACCCGGTTTACACCATTGGTTTTCAAATTGTAGAAACTCTTCGCAATCACTTCGACATGGGTCCTACGCAAGCTGAAGCTCGAGCAATCGAATTGATTAAATTAGTTGATATTCCAGATCCAGAGAAATCAATTAACAAATATCCGCATCAACTATCTGGCGGTCAACGTCAGCGTGCCATGATTGCACAAGCACTTGCTTGCGATCCTGGTTTACTTGTAGCCGATGAACCTACTACTGCGCTAGATGTGACCGTTCAAGCAGAAATTTTAGATTTAATGCGTGAACTAAAAGATAAATTAAATTCTGCAATTCTGCTAATAACTCATGACATGGGTGTGGTTGCAGATATGGCCGATGAAATTCTGGTTATGAAAGATGGCAACACTGTTGAACACGGAGATGCCGATCAAATTTTCAACCGCCCAAAACATCCATATACTCAAAGTTTGCTTGCGGCAGTTCCAAAACTTGGTAG
>CAYYFI010000036.1:6181-10921 GCA_964471265.1 uncultured Actinomycetes bacterium
TTCCAGGACCCTGCAAGTTCATTAAATCCACGTCTGCCAATTGGTGAATCAATTGGTGAGCCAATCTTTTTGGCAAAACTCGCTTCAGGTGCAGAACTAAATAGACGTGTTGAAGATTTATTAGAGCAAGTTGAATTGCCTCGCAGTTATCGCAATCGCTTTCCACATGAATTATCCGGCGGTCAGCGTCAGCGTGTAGGTATTGCTCGTGCACTTGCACTAACTCCAGATCTATTAATTGCAGACGAACCTACTTCCGCATTGGATGTATCGGTACAGGCGCGCTTCTTAGAGTTACTTCAAGAGCTACAAGAGAAGTTAAATTTCGCTTGTCTATTTATCAGCCATGACTTGGCAGTTGTAGATATCCTCTCGCACCGAATTGCAGTTATGCAGGAAGGTCGCTTAGTAGAAGTTGGCGAACGCGATCAGATTTTGAAGCATCCAAAGGATGATTACACTCGCAAATTAATTGCGGCAGTTCCGGTGCCAGATCCAAAGGAACAACGTGTAAGACGTGAAGCTCGTTTGGCTAGTAAGTAATTACTTAATTACCGGGACTTACCGTCGACATATTGAAGTCTTTAATAATTAGCGGTGGCATGTGCATGTGGAAGATATCTCCTGCCCACTCACGTGGCTGAGTCCATTCACTTGTACCTGCTCCAGTAATTCTCGATAAAGCATTTACCGGAGAGTCATTCCAGCGGAAGTTATTTGTAGCACCTTGTACTTCGCCATCTTTAACATAATAAACACCATCACGTGTGAGTCCAGTTAACAGAAGAGAATTTGGATCAACCATACGGATGTACCACATCGTAGTTAATAACAATCCATGATCAACTTTTTTAATTAAATCATCTAATGAACCACTCGCGCCTGGAACTTCCATGAAGAAGTTATCGCCAATAGGTGTAAATGGCATTGAAGTTAACTCTGCAGAAGCTCTGGTTTGAATCAGCGATTGCAATACTCCATCTTTTAGCCAATCAGTTCGGCCAATTTTCTGCCCATTATCAAAGACAGAAGTGTGTGAAGAAGACGAAGTATTCGCAACAAAAGTAGAACCTGGTAATAATTTACTTGCAGAATCGCTAAATAGATTAACGCCAGCAGCAGATAACTGCTCACCGACTCTGGTACCTCCACCTTTTTTAGAAAAGACGCTTCGACCTTCCCAAGCGCTTCGCGCATCAGAGACCCACAGCATGTAGGTATATAAATCTCCTACAGTGCCGGATGGCAGGATGGTGTCGTATCGACCAGCAGGCAAATCAATTTTCGTTCCTTGCCAATCTAAACGTTGGCGAATCTTTTTATCTATCGCAGAAACTGAGACATTTGAGAAATCATGAGTTTCCACTCCTTGCCAAGTTGATCTTGAACGTTGATGAGACTTGCCAGTCATTTCTACTCGACCGATTGGCGCATCATGACGAAGCCTTAATCCGCCTTTAGAACCAACCCAAGTAGTGGCATTTTCATGTTCTGCATATCCAAATAGCTCAATGGAATCTGAAACTGATCTTTGTAACATTTCGCCAAGCTCTGGAGCAAATTTGGTGAAAACTTCTGGGCCAGTTGGTTGATGATCTGCGGACCAATTTCCAATCGTGATATCGCGAGCCAGCGGTGCATAGTCATCGGCTGCACCTGCTGCTTTTGCCGCAGTCATTGCTTCATCAATTATCGTTGGGATTTCTGATTCAGTTAAACCTGTACGAGTTACACCACCGGTTGCCATTTTTGCACCCATATTTACAAATGCAATTACCGTAACGCTGCGCTCTTGAATCACTCCATTTGTCGTTAGCGTGCTATTTGCCCAACGTAAATTGGCTTGTGTCTTATCTTTAACAATTACGATGCAATCATCACATGGTGCTGCCGAGATAATTTTTTCAATCAGATCTTGTGCGCGCATCATTTTCCAGCCTCCGCAACAGTATTTAAAATATTAATTTTGTCGAAAATAGCTGCTGGACAACCATGGCTTACTGCAGCAATCTGACCCGGCTGTGCCTTGCCGCAATTAAAAGCTCCACCCAGCACATAAGTTGATGGCCCTCCTACTGATTTCATGGCTCCCCAGAAATCAGTGGTAGTTGCTTGATATGCAACATCCTTTAATTGCCCAACAATCTTGCCATTCTTTATTCGGTGAAATTGCTGCCCAGTAAATTGGAAGTTATAACGTTGCATATCGATCGACCAAGAATTATCGCCCAGAATATAAATACCATCTTCGACGGATTCAATTAATTGATTTAGCGTTGGACCGGATGGATTTGGTTGTAGTGAAACATTCGGCATTCGTTGAATTGGTACATGGCTAGGTGAATCTGCAAAGGCACAACCATTGCTGCGCTCTCGACCTACTCTTTGCGCAATTCTGCGATCTAATTGATAGCCAACTAAAGTTCCATCTTTAATGATGTCCCATTGTTGACCAGCAACTCCTTCATCATCCCAACCAACGGTACTTAATCCGTGTTCTGTGTTTCTATCTCCCGTTACATTCATCAAGGAAGATCCGTATTTGAGAGTGCCTAACTTATCTGGCGTTGCAAATGAAGTTCCTGCGTAATTAGCTTCATAACCAATTGCACGATCTAATTCAGTGGCATGGCCGATAGATTCATGAATGGTTAACCAGAGATTTGATGGATGAATCAATAAGTCATAACGACCCGGTTCTACAGAAGGCGCCTTAACTTTTTCAGCTAATAAGGTTGGAAGTTCCGCTATTTCCGCGTCCCAATTCCAAACACTGTTTCCCATCCATTCCCAACCATAACCAGCTGGTTGTGCCAAAGTTCGCATAGATTCAAATCCATGTGCACCAATTGAAATCGCATCAATTTGAGTCTGCATTCTTACTCGTTGTTGTGTGGTGCTAGTTCCGTATGAATCGGCATAATGCTTCTGCTCTTTTACATACATGGTTCGAGCACTTGTGTGGTTTACTGAAGAAGAACTCAAAAGCTTTGAACTAAGTGATGCTAAGCGATCCTTTTTTTCGGCATCACTTACTGAAAAAGGGTCAATTTCATAAGCAGATACCCATTGTTTCTTTGGATAAACCGGTTCGGGAACCAAAGCAACCACTTCGGTAGATAATGGTTTAGAAGTCTTGGCCATTTGCACCGCCGTTAAAGCCAATTTTTGCGCACTTTCAGTTGAAACATCAGGTGAAGATGCAAAACCCCATGCCCCATTAACAATTACTCTAACGCCGATTCCAAAATTTGTTTCATCTGCCTGAGTTTCTGGGGAGGCATCTCTTAAGATCAAATGCCCCGTACGTGTTCTTTCAATACGGACATCTACGTGAGATGCACCAGCACTAATTCCCGTTGAGATTGCAGCATCAGAAACTGCATCAAGAGGTAGCGCAAGAAAATCTGGGTCAACTGTTTTAGCCATTTGTGTACTTTATAGGTCTTGGTCTAAAAATAAAAGTATTTTGAATTTAGTCCAGCTTATGCATGAAACACCTACTATCATGGTTTTCTCACGAACTTAGCCTGGAGAGAGGCTTTAGATGGTAACCAATTTGAAGCAATCAGTTGCAGCTATCCGAATTAATTTTTTCTTCATGGGCGTTCTGCTTGGCGGGTGGTCCACCAGAATCCCTGAATTGAAATCAGCACTTAAGATGAATGATGCAACTTTGGGTCGAACTTTGATTGGTGCTTCACTGGGAACTCTATTAATTTCAAGAATAATTGGATCTCTAATAGTAAATCTTGGCACTAAAAAAGTGTTCTACTTGGGCAGCATAGTTTTCCCAATTGGTTACTTGTTAATAGCTTACGCGCCTAATGCTTTTGTTGTCTTTTTGGGTATAACTGCTTTTGTAATTGGATATATGTTTCTGGACAACCCCCTCACCATTGTCACTCAAAAACTAGAGGCGGAACAAGATAGAAAATACCTTTCTGGCTTTCACGCATTTTGGTCCGTAGGTACTTTAGCAGCGGCTTTTTTCGGCTCTTTCCTTATAGGTCGAATTTCATATTCAATACATTTAACTGGAATTGCCATAATTGTTTTTACTGTATTGGTTATTAACGGAAGAAAACTTTCAAGTCAAAATGTCAAGGAATCGCAGGCAAAATTAGATCATCTGCCGTGGTTTAGCCACCTAGGTAAATTTGTCATATTAATTGGAATCGGAATGTTGTGTTCAAATGGTGCAGAGTTTGGAGCGACAGATTGGTCGGCACTCTTTTTACGTGATGTCTTGTCAATTTCTGGACAACTTTATGTAGGCGCTTACATCGCTTTTGAATCTGGCATGATTCTAAGCCGTCTTCTTGGAGATAAATATATTCATAAATATGGGGCGGCAAAAGTCATTAAATATTGTGGATTAATTGGTTCTTCGGTTTGGTTGACGACAATGTTAATTGGGGTAAGTATTGATCACTTCAATCGCTCGCTCGCATATTTAGTTATTTTATTAGGATACTTTGCCGCGGGTTCAGGAGTTGGCCCCCTATTTCCAGGCTTCTTAACTATTCTTGGAAATACACCAGGAATAAACATGGGTACTGCGCTTTCACGTGCCTTTCTAGTCGCTATGACAGGCGTTGCAATAATTCCAGCGACAATTGGATTCATATCTGATGCCACATCACTTACTGTCGGAATGATTTTGCCAATCACACTCTTGTTTATAGCAGGCTGGCTTTCAAAAATCGGAAACAGAAAATAAAAGGAGAAGTCCCCCGC
>CAYYFI010000037.1:0-3951 GCA_964471265.1 uncultured Actinomycetes bacterium
ACAAAGGCAAGAAGAAAGTTGTGGTTACTTGCCCGCATTGCTTTACAACCATTGGACGCGATTACAAACAACAGGGTTATGAGCTAGAAGCGGTGCATCACACGCAGCTACTAAATCAATTAGTGCGCGAAGGAAAGTTAAAGCCAGTCTCAAAGGGTGCCAACGAAGGCAGAACAATCACCTATCACGACCCTTGCTACTTGGGTCGTCACAATCAGATTTACACACCACCACGCGAATTACTTGAATCAACGGGCTTACAGATTAAAGAGATGCCACGTAATCAAGAGCGTTCATTCTGCTGCGGTGCAGGTGGTGGACGTATGTGGCAAGAAGAGAAGCTTGGAACTCAGATCAATTTAAATCGCGTGGATGAAGCGATTGCAACTGGCGCTGAAGAGGTGGCCGTTGCCTGTCCATTCTGTCGCGTGATGGTTTCCGATGGCGTGCAAGGTCGCCAATCAGAGGTCGAGGTTTTAGACGTGGCTCAAGCGCTGCTGCGCTCAGTAAAGCCTTAAACCGCGCCGATATTCGCACGAGAATTCGGGGTCGTTCTCAGTTAGCTCTCAGGTTGAGAGAGGATTCTCCTTGCTATGAGTACAGACTTGAAGAGCCGAATCCTGGTTGTCGATGATGAACAGAGCATTAGTGATTTAGTTTCAACTTCACTGCGCTTTGTTGGATTCGAGGTACGAACTGCAGCAAGCGGACAAGAAGCGCTTCGTGTTGCCGAAGAATTTAAACCACAAGCCATGGTGCTTGATGTAATGCTGCCAGATTTAAATGGTTTTGAAGTCTGCGAAAAAATTCGTAACGAAGGTCAAGATATTGGCGTGCTCTTTTTAACTGCCAAAGATGCGGTTGAAGATAAAGTTTATGGGCTAACGCGCGGTGGCGATGATTACATGACAAAACCATTTTCACTTGAAGAATTAGTGGCCAGGTTGAAATCTATTTTACGCCGCACTGGAGCTATGGAAACTTCTAGCGATGAAGAGAAAATTCGTTTTGCAGATTTAGAATTAGATGAAGCAACTCACGAAGTTAGACGCGCGGGAGATTTAATTGAACTCTCTCCAACTGAATTTACTTTGCTTCGTTACTTATTGATTAACGCGGATCGAGTAGTTTCTAAAGCACAGATTTTGGATCATGTGTGGCAATACGATTTCCGTGGTGATGCCGGAATTGTAGAAACTTACATCTCTTATCTGCGCAAAAAGATTGATATTTATGAACCACCACTAATTCATACTGTGCGTGGCGTTGGTTATCGTTTAAGAATGCCAGTGAAGAAGTAACGAAAAATTAATTAATGAATATCAACCAATGGTCGCTTCGTAGCCGATTAACTATCGGAATTGTGCTGCTCTCTGCTATTGGTTTTGCATTTGCTTTTTATGGCACTGCCAGCGCGCTAAATGGTTATTTGGTTGGCCAAATTGATAATGAATTAAAGAGCGTAGTTGGTGGTACTGCGATGCGTTTAGATCGTGGTGCGGTAATTCAACAAGATACTGATGATTTAAATGAGGAAGAACATCGTGGTCGCCGTGGTGCAAATGCCACTCCACAACCACTACAGCGCATACCCACCACGCTTTCGGTAACGCTGCTTAGTGCAGATGGCGTGATTAAAGGCGAATTGGGTGGCGATTTAACCTCTTCACAGATCACGGACTATTTAGATGAATTTGATAATGCCACAGCGCTAAAAACTGAGAGCGAACCATTTACGATTAAAGCTAAAGGGCCAGATTTTCGCGCGATTGCAGTAGTGCTACCAACTACTGGTGACACTTTAGTTGTAGCGCAATCTCTGCAAGCTGTAGAGCGCACCAAACACCAACTTATAGTTTTGTTCTTAATCGTTGGACTTATCGTGCTTTTGATGATCGCGGTAGCTGCGCGTTATGTAATTCAAATCGGTATGCGACCGCTTGAAAATGTAGAAAAGACAGCCGAACAGATTGCATCAGGTGATTTATCTGCTCGCTTACCAGATGCAAAGCCAACCACTGAAGTTGGTCGTTTGGTTGGTTCACTTAATACGATGTTATCTCGCATTGAAGAATCTTTTGCAGCGCGCAGTGAATCAGAAGGAAGGCTGCGCAGATTCGTAGCTGATGCTTCGCACGAACTTCGCACACCACTTACAGCAATTCGCGGTTTCGCCGAACTTCATAGACAAGGTGCAGTAGCTGGTGAGAGCGATACTAAAGAATTGATTGCACGCATCGAACGCGAATCGCTTCGTATGAGTGCGCTGGTCGAAGATCTTTTAGTGCTTGCGCGCATGGATCAAGGTCCAAAGATGGAAATCAAACCAGTTAATTTAAGTGAAGTTGTAACTGATGCGGTGGAATCAGCACGCGCCGCTGGTCCGGGTCATCTAATTACTTTAGATGCTGGCCAAGAAATATATGCACTTGGCGATGAGAATCGAATTCATCAAGTAGTGGCTAATTTATTGGCAAATGCCCGTATTCATACGCCAGTTGGTACTCAGATTAAAGTTTCGATCAAAAATTCAGAAAAAGAAATTCAAGTTATTGTTTCTGATAATGGACCAGGTTTATCTGATGAAAATCGTGAAAAAATCTTTGAACGTTTCTATCGGGTAGATCCATCTCGTCAACGCACTGGTGTAGAGGGAAGTGGTTTAGGTTTATCAATCGTGGATGCAGTGATGCGTTCACATGGAGGCCACGTAAGTGTGGATTCTAAAGTTGGCGAAGGTTCTACCTTTACACTCCACTTTCCCCTAGGTTAATTAGTCTGAGCCTTGCTCCATCAGCTTAAGTATTGCAATGCGTTCTGATAACGGCGGATGTGTTGCAAATAATTTAGAGACACTTGAGCTATCCAGTGGTGATTCAATATAAAGATGTGCCACTGCATTTGATGCATGTGTTACTACCGTTGAATCTGCTTGTAAAACTTCTAAGGCCTTACGTAATCCACTTGGGTTACGAGTAAATTGAATCGCAGTGGCATCTGCCAACGCTTCACGGCGACGGCTAATTGCAGCTTTTAATAACATCGCCGCAATCGGTGCCAGAATTAAAATTACTAAAGAGAGCACTAACGCAATTGGATTGCTATTACTTTCGCGATCTCTACGTCCGCCACCAAACCACATCATGCGCATTAGAAAATCACTAAAGATTGCGATTGCGCCGGCGGTAGTTGCCGCAACTGCGCTAACTAAAGTGTCGCGATTTGCCACGTGCGCCATTTCATGCGCAATAACACCTTGCAATTCATCGCGATCCATTGCATCCAAAATGCCAGTAGTAAATGCAATTAGTGCATGCTCTGGATTTCGACCGGTAGCAAATGCATTTGGCGCAACATCTTCAACGACAGCCACCTTAGGCATTGGTAATCCACTTGCTAAACAAACCTCTTGAACTAAAGCAAAAAGACGTGGATTATCACTTTCTTGGATCTGGCGCGCGCCAGTCATTGTTAAAACTAATTTATCTGAAGCGTAGTAACTACCCCAAACTGAAATTAATGAAAGTCCAACTGCAATGGGCACGATACCCGCAGTTGAAGAACCCATGTAGGTAAGTGCGGCATAAACTACCAACCACATCAGCGCACCAAAAGTTGCTAATAAGAGAAAAGTTTTTCGTTTATTAGCAGCTTGATGTGCGCGGAAGTTAACTTCTGACATTAGAACTGAACTTTAGGAGCGTTTCGATCCTGTGGATCTTCCACTTCGTAAAATTCGCGTGCATTCACCTTTGCAACTCCACCAAATAAATTACCTGGGAAAGTCTTGATGGTTTGATTTAAAGAACGAACACTGTCGTTATAAAACTGACGAGAGAAAGCCACTTTATTTTCTGTGGTTGCTAACTCATCTTGCAGTTGTAAGAAATTTGCCGAAGCTTTTAAGTCTGGGTAAGCCTCAGCAACTGCAAGTAATCCGCGCAGCGCTTG
>CAYYFI010000037.1:4051-10606 GCA_964471265.1 uncultured Actinomycetes bacterium
CGAGCGCGATAACGCCCAAAACAATGTAAGTGGTATTCATGCCTACTCCTGTCGCTCTCCTGTCGCTACTTAAAACAGCGATCGGGAAGCTTTTATTTCACCTATTTGATATCGCTCTTATGGAAGTTTAACCAAGAACGGCTGGCGGTAGGACCGCGCTGGCCTTGGTAGCGAGAGCCGTAAACGGCTGATCCATATGGATTCTGAGCCGGAGATGAGAGTTTGATTAGACAGAGTTGGCCAATCTTCATCCCTGGAAATAATTTAACGGGCAGATTGGCAACGTTAGAAAGTTCCAAAGTGATGTGGCCAGAGAAACCTGGATCGATAAAACCTGCAGTTGAATGGGTAAGTAAACCCAAACGACCAAGTGATGATTTTCCTTCTAAGCGACCTGCAATGTCATCTGGCAGAGTTACCACTTCATAGGTAGAAGCTAAAACAAATTCGCCTGGGTGCAGAATAAAGTGTTCGTCGTTTCCGACTTCGATTTCGCGAGTTAGCTCTGGTTGTTCTTTAGATGGATCAATAACTTCGTATTTATGATTTTCAAAGACGCGGAAGTATTTATCTAAGCGCACATCAATTGAAGAAGGTTGAATCATCTTTGGTTCATAAGGTTCGCAAGCTACGCGACCGGCTTCGATTTGAGCCAGAATATCTTTATCACTTAAAAGCACAGCGCGACCTTATCCTAAAGAGCTCAATCCTTTAGGAAATCTCTTGAGCGCAACCAGACATTTTGATCTTCGGGGCGCCCTTCCGCTAAAGAAATATCTAATAAGCCCTCTTGGCGCTGCCAATCATTTGCAGAGAGTTGGCGGGAAAATCCTGCGAGCGCAATTGGATCTGCTAATTCTGCCGCGCTGCCATTAAATTCAAGTGGACCCGCATGGTCAACAATGGTGGTACCAATCAAAATCTCATTGCCTTCGCGCGCAATTTCAATCACTCTAGATTGCTGTGGCCAATCAATATGACTTGCAGTGCGAATATGCCAGAAAGCATGGCTACCATCTGGGCGAGTGATTTCATTAATGTAATTTTGATGATTATGGCCAGCCACCCAAAGAATAATATTTTTATATTTAAAAAGTAGCTCTGAAAGTTCGCGACGCACTGCTGGTTCAGCCACGCCTTCTGGGACATACGGATTAAATAGCTTTTCTAGTGGGTGATGGGAGCTCAAAATTACATACTTTTCCTTTGATTTCTCCAATAAATCCTGCAACCAATTAAATTGTTCGCGATCAATGCAACCTTGCCATCCACCGTAACCATTCACGGTATCCATTGCAATAAATCGGATTTCATTTGGGAAGTCACGATAGTAATAAGCTCGATTTGGATGCGCTTTAGTTAAACCATGATCATGTCCGCAATCAGTATGTTGATTTACCCACTCTGTCACATCCATAAACTTGCGATTTGGATCTGCGGTAATTGCTTCGGTGTAAAGCAGTTCGACACTTGGATAATCTGCCGGACCAATCTCGCCAAATTTTTCAATTAATTTACTTAAATCTGCTTCTGGCTTAAGTCCGCTAAATTTTGCAGCACCCACTGTTACTTTATTAAGTTCATCAGTAGGTGCAGTAGTTCCTTGCAGTAAAGAATCATGATTACCGTGAATTGCTAACCAATTATGTTTTAGCCCTTTAGCAACAAATGGTGCAACTGAAGCTTTAGTGACTCCGGGAAATGCTGGGAAGTCATATAACTGCTGCGGACGATCTGCGCCAGGTACATCAGGGTGGTAGTAATACTCATCTTTATTCTCTGGTCGATGAAAACTTTCAAAAGTATTTTCATCTCCTGAATTAGGTGCTACTGGTCCGCCATGTAAAACTGATTTATACCAATTCAATTCATTGACTTGAGCATTATCTGTGACATCGCCAGTGATGATTACGCCATCGACGGCCTTGCCAAGAAGCGGTCCGGTTTCAATTTTATTTACGGAGTGCACCATCGCTTCCAAAACTTGCACCGTTAAAAATTCATGTGCGCGATAAGTTCCGATGTAATGCAAAATTGGTTGCATCGGATGTCCAGGGTCAGCTAAGCGATCAATAAATTCCAAGCGAGTTGGTGCTTGGGCATCACAGATATGTAGATCTGATAAATGAATAAGTGTCAGTAGCGCTTGCGCAGAAGTTGGGGCGGCGCCCACCGTTTGGCGCTGATCTACCTGAACTAACTTCTTCCACTTGGTGCCAGGCTGGGCGACCCTGGAAATTCGCTTATTCATAGTGCCGTGAGATTACTACCCCCAAAATACTTGCATAAGTTACTGGCGGGTAGCATTCTTTGCGCATGGGACATTACATAGCAAACCTTCGCGATATCCAGTTCTGCCTCTTTGAGCTTCTCGGTCGAGAGGAAATTCTTGGCAAAGGAATCTTTTCTGATGTTGATAAAGATACTGCCAACGGAATGTTGGAGGAGATGAAGCGTTTATCTGAAAATGAAATCGCCGCATCTTTTGTAGAAGCAGATCGGTTAGGTGTTGATTTTGATCCAAAGACCGGCGAAGGAAAACTTCCTGAAGTTTTCAAAAAATCTTATCGCGCATATATGGATGCTGAATGGTGGAGATTGGATGCACCAGTTGAATTAGGTGGCACTCTTATTCCGCGTTCACTTCGTTGGGCGATGGCCGAAATGATTTTAGGTGCAAACCCAGCGTTACATATTTATGTCTCAGCATCCTTTGCACATGTTGCATATGCATTAGGCACAGATGAGCAGAAGAAAGTTGCAAAGCAGATGTTAGATCATGGATGGACTGCAACCATGGTGTTAACTGAACCTGATGCAGGTTCTGATGTTGGTGCTGGCCGTTCCAAAGCAGTTAAGCAAGCAGATGGCACTTGGCATTTAACTGGAACTAAGCGCTTTATCACTTCTGGTGAAAATGATTTAAGTGAAAACATCATTCACTTCGTACTTGCCCGTCCAGAAGGTGGCGCAGTTGGTACCAAAGGTCTTTCTCTCTTTTTAGTTCCAAAATATAAATTTAATTGGGATACCGGAGAAATTGGCGAGCGCAATGGAATTTATGCAACTCGTTTAGAACATAAGATGGGTTTAAATATCTCTGCGACAGCTGAAATAAATATGGGCGAGAAAGAGCCATGTGTTGGTTATCTACTTGGCGAAGTTCATGACGGTATTCGTCAGATGTTTAAGATTATTGAATATGCGCGCATGATGGTTGGTACTAAAGCGATCTCTACTTTATCTACCGGTTATTTAAATGCGCTCTCTTATGCAAAATCACGCGTACAAGGCCCAGATTTAACAAAGCAATTAGATAAGGCTTCACCGCGTGTGACCATCATTCATCATCCAGATGTGCGTCGTTCGCTGCTTACCCAGAAGGCGTATGCCGAAGGTATGCGTGCATTGGTGCTCTATACCGCCTCTATTCAAGATTCAATTATGTTAGAGAAAGATGAGGCGAAGCTAAAAGAGTTAGAGAAATTAAATGATTTATTACTTCCGATTGTAAAAGGTTATGGCAGTGAGAAATCATGGGTACAACTTGGCACTGAAAGTTTGCAGACCTTTGGTGGTTCTGGCTTTACGCAAGATTGGCCACTAGAACAATATGTTCGCGATGCGAAGATCGATACTTTGTATGAAGGCACCACTGCAATTCAAGGTTTAGATTTCTTCTTCCGCAAAATTGTTCGTGATAACGGAGCAACTTTGATGACGCTTGGTGCCGAGATCAAAGCATTTTGCGAATCAGGCGGCGCACTTGCTGATGAAAAAGCAAAACTGCTCAAAGCGCTTGGCGATTTCCAAGGAATTGTTACCACTTTGGTTGGTTATGCAATGGAATCACAATCCAAACCTGAAGCAATTTACAAAGTTGGTTTAAATACCACGCGTGCACTTTTTGCAGCTGGAGATGTAATTATTGCTTGGTTATTACTTCGCATGGCAGAGATTGCAACTGCAAAACCTGCTGATGATTTCTATGTTGGAAAAATCGCCGCGGCAAAGCATTTTGTTAATGTGGTACTGCCACATTTAACTGCGGAGCGAAAGATTGCTGAAGCAACTGATGGTGCAATCATGGAGATTCCAGAGAAAGCTTTCTAAATCACGCTACACTCTTTGGGTGAGTAATCAACGTAAAGGCATTATTGCGCTCTTTATTGCGGCACTTGCCTTTTCGTTAAATGGCATTGTCTCTAAATTAGTTTTAGAGGCGGGATTATCACCTTGGCGGATGGCGGAAGTCAGATCTACCGGTGCATTTTCGGCATTCTTTATTTATTTAGCGCTCTTTAAAAGAAGTGCGCTCCGTTTTGATTTAAAGGCGCTTCCAGAGATGCTCATTTACGGCATCGTCGGTTATGCCGGAGTACAAGCCTTCTATTTTGTCGCGATCTTGCGCATGCCAGTTTCCGTGGGGCTAATCATTGAATTTACCGCACCAATTTGGATTACTTTATGGATTAAATATGTGCGAAAACAACCAGTAGCGCGCACCATGTGGCTCGCAATCGCTTTAGCGTTTTCCGGGCTCTTACTTATTGCGCAAGTTTGGAAAGGTTTGATCTTCGATACTTGGGGCGTAATTGCCGCATTTCTGGATGCCTTCGCGCTAACTGCTTATTTTCTATTGGGTGAGAAGTGGGGCAAGCGCGCACCAACTGAAACTTTAATGATTTATGGTTTCGGAATTTCAATGTTGTTCTGGTGGGCCACTTTCCCAATCTGGAGCTATCCAACTGAAATTTTTTCTAAGCAGATTGATTTACGCGGCCAACTTGCCGGCACCATGACTAGCGGTTGGGTTTTGATTCTTTTTGTAATTTTTGTCGGAACCATAATTCCTTACACTGGAAATTTAATTGGTATTACCAAAACCAGCGCATCATCTGCTGCAATCATTGGCATGTTAGAACCAGTGCTTGCCGGAATTTTTGCTTGGATCTGGTTAAGTGAAACTTTTAATTTGGTGCAATTAATTGGAGCGGCGTTAGTGATAAGTGGTATTTATATTGCAACTAAAGTGCGCAGCGTTACTCAGCAGATCGTGCCTGAGTAAAGTCTTGATTACCAAAGTTCTGATTCTGCGCTGGCATATCAACAAATCTTGAGAAGTGAAGTTGGGCAGAAACTGTTAAATCTCTGGTCGGTCCGTTACGGTGCTTAACTACAAATAGATCTGCTTCGCCGGAACGATTCTGTTTGTCATATAAATCTTCGCGGTGTAGCAAGATAACTACGTCTGCATCCTGTTCGATAGATCCAGATTCACGTAAGTCAGAGAGCATCGGTTTCTTATCAGCACGTTGTTCTGGTCCACGGTTTAGCTGTGAGATTGCAATAACTGGAATATCTAGCTCTTTAGCCATCAACTTTAAGTGGCGAGAGAATTCGGAGACCTCTTGCTGGCGATTTTCCACGCGTTTACCTGATGACATCAACTGTAAGTAGTCAATGACAATTACTTTTAAGTCATGGCGCTGCTTAAGGCGACGTGCTTTAGCGCGAATTTCCATCATAGAAAGATTTGGTGAATCATCGATAAATAGCGGTGCATCGCTAATTTCGCCCATACGCCTTGCAAGTCGCGCCCACTCATCATCAGATAGCGCACCGCTACGGATGCTATTTAAAGCAACGCGCGCTTCAGCCGACAACATACGCATGGTAATTTCAGAGCGCGACATTTCAAGTGAGAAAATAACTGCAGTTTTCTTTTCGTGAATCGCGGCGTTACGAACAATATCTAGCGCAAGCGTTGATTTACCAACTGCAGGACGCGCAGCGATAACCACCATGTTGCCGGGATGAAATCCGTTTGTTAATTTATCTAAATCGCGGAAACCAGTTAATACACCTTCTGGACCAACACCTTTAGAGATACGTTCCATTTCATCGAAGGTCTGTTCGAGAAGTTCATTTAAAATTACATAATCTTCTGATGCGCGACGTTCGGTGACTTGATAAACCTCAGCTTGTGCTTGATCAACTGCTTCATCAATTTCACCTTCGGGTGAATAACCAAGTTGCACAATTTTGGTTCCAGCTTCGACAAGTCTTCTGGCAATTGCACGTTCGCGCACAATCTTTGCGTAGTAACTTGCATTTGCAGCAGTTGG
This sequence comes from uncultured Actinomycetes bacterium, assembly GCA_964471265.1. GTDB lineage: Bacteria > Actinomycetota > Actinomycetes > Nanopelagicales > Nanopelagicaceae > ZLKRG08. The sequence continues at coordinate 10,180 of CAYYFI010000037.1, forward strand.
AACTGAACTAATTAAAGTATGTAAATATGGTGCACCACCGGCGCGCGCAATATCACCGCGTTTGGTTAACTCTGCGGCGACTGTGATTGCATCTGCAGGTTCACCGCGACCATATAAATCAATAATTGCATCGAAAATTAATTCATGTGCTGGACGATAAAAATCGCGTGATTTTAAAATTTCTACAACATCAGAGATCGCATCTTTTGATAACAACATTCCGCCGAGTGCAGATTGTTCTGCAATTAAATCTTGCGGCGGGGTGCGTTCGAGTTCGGGGTTACCACCACGCAATTCAGCAATGCTCACGAGGAGAAATTTCCCAGCAAGGTATGACATTGCCTAACCCCTATGTGTAGAAAGTTGTGCGTAACCCCCGGAAAGCTGTTGATAATCCTGTGGATAGGTGTGGATAAGAGGTGGATAA
>CAYYFI010000038.1:0-6998 GCA_964471265.1 uncultured Actinomycetes bacterium
CTGATTAGCATCGCGATATAGGTCTTGCGATAAGCCAATAATCGCTCGGTAGTCATGGAGGGAAGTTTAGCGCAGCACTTACTGTCGCTATCCAATAAACTTTGGGCCATGCCAGCCCAGGAATTTCCACATGAAAAGTTCGATGATCTTTTAGCTGCAAATGTCGAATATCAAAAAACCTTTAAATATTCAGAATTAACAGGTCGCGCACAAAAAGGTCTTGCCATTGTGACTTGCATGGATTCTCGAATCAATCCACTTTCAGTTGTAGGTATGCGTTCTGGCGATGCAAAAATTTTGAGAAATGCGGGTGCTCGTGTCACCGAAGACGTGTTGCGTACCTTGGTTCTAGCAACATATCTCTTGGGTGTAGATCGTATTCTGGTTATGCCCCATACCGATTGCCGAATGGCTAAATCTGAAGAACCAGAAATCCATGCAACTATTTTGGAACAATTCAATGTCGATACTCGCGCACTTGAGTTTCGTACAGTTTCTGATCAAAAAGGTGCCTTGGCAATCGACGTGCAGAGAATTCGTTCCTATCCATTAATTCGCAAAGGTGTTTCAGTCGCGGGTGCTATTTATGATGTAGCCAATGGCTCAATAACGCCAGTAGATTGCTAATTAATAAATAATTTAATGTATTTAAAGCTGGTACTAATCAAGGCAAAGGTAATCGGCGCGCTCTCAAGATTATTAAAACAAGGAAATGGAGTGGTCATTGCAGGCCGCTTTATTTTGAAATTTGCACCTAATGCTGTGGCCAAACTTGCAAAAGATAAAAGAGTGGTTTTAATTTCCGGAACCAATGGAAAATCAACTACTGCAAAATTGATTGCAGAAGCTCTAAAGACCAAATTTACAATTGCGCATAACCACACGGGCGCTAATCTTTTTTCAGGCATCGCGGCGGCACTAGGAGCAGATCCAAATGCAGAAGTTGCGGTATTGGAAGTTGACGAACTGGTGTTGCCATGGGCAATCGAAAAGACCAATCCAGAAATGGTGGTGCTTTTGAACTTAGGGCGAGATCAATTAGATCGATTATCTGAAGTTCGAATAGTTTCAAATAAATGGCGGGCTGCGCTTTCGAAAGCCGAAACGGTCAAAGTTTTGGCAAGCAGTGATGATCCTTTCGTAGTTTATGCCGCACAAGGTATAAAAAATCAGATCTGGTTTAGCGCGCTAGAAAAAGGTCATCTTGATGCGGCCACCTGCCCTGCATGTGGCCAATTACTTAATTGGGAAGATAGCGGAGCTAATTACTGGTGCCAGTGTGGTTTTAAAAAGCCAGAGGCTAATTGGACTCTAAGTGGCAATCTCTTAAATCATGAATTCAAAGTAAATAGCGGTATTCCAGGTTTTGCAGCGCAACAGAATGCGGCCCGTGCTTTTATTGTGGCAAATGAATTTGGTGTGGATTTAGTTGCCGCAAATCAAGCTATTGGGATGGTTAGTGCAGTAGATGGCAGATTCGCAAATAAAAAAATTGGTCAAACTAATTTCCGACTACTACTTTCTAAAAACCCAGCTTCATGGCGTGAAACTTTAAAAACTAGTAGCACCGGTCCACGCGAGGTGCTTCTAATTGTTAATGCAAACACCCAAGATGGGAAAGACACCAGTTGGTTATGGGATGTAGATTTTAAGATTTTGCAGGGACGTAATGTGTTAGTTTCCGGAGAACGCAGAGTAGATGTCGCGGCGCGATTAACTGTTGATGGAATAGCTCATCAAGTTGTAGAAAGTGAAATTGAAGCTGCCAAGATATTTGGTGCCAAAGACGCAGATATCATCGCTTCCTATACTGCTTTTCATAGGTTGGCAAATAAATGATAAAAATAATTAATTTATTACCAGAGCTCTTAGGTACCTACGGAGATCAAGGAAATGTTGCCACTTTATCTTGGAGATTAAATCAGCGTGGTATTTCCAATGAAGTCATTCAAGCTTCAGCCAGAGAAAACATTCCAACCAATGGCGATTTTTATCTTTTAGGTGGCGGCGAAGATGATGCGCAAGTTGCAGCGGTGGAGTTGTTGCGCAGAGATGATGCGCTAAGCAAAGCTCTAAAAAACGGGGCACATCTTTTTGCAGTCTGTGCAGGTTTTCAACTATTAGGCCAGAGCTTTCCGGCATCTGGCAATCGAATTATTGAGGGCTTGGGATTATTGCCAGTAGTCACGGAACCTGCGAATCCAAGAAGTGTGGGGGAATTACTTACAGATTCCACGATTGGAATTGGAGATTTAACAGGTTTTGAAAATCACGCAGGGCAGAGCAAATTTGTCGAGAAGTTGCAGCCACTTGGAATCACTAAACGCGGCATCGGCAACCATAATTCAGAATCATGCGATGGTGCAGTTACTAATCAGATAATCGCTACATACATGCATGGACCAGCGCTAGTCCGAAATCCAAAATTGGCAGATTTCTTTTTAAGCCGAAAGTTAGGTGAGCTTGCGCCAATTGCTAACGACTCAATATTTACTGAGCTTCATTCAACTTGCGTCGAACGGGCTGCGCAGTAATCGGGAATTCGTGGTTAAATAAAAAGCCTCGGATAATTTCATTTAATAACTTTGGCTGATCTTTATGAATTGAATGCGAAGCACCAGGAACTATCGCTAAACGAGCATTTTCTATAGCTTCATAAATTTCATTGGTATGTTTCAGTGCAATCACATCATCATCACCAGCAATAACTAAAGTGGGGCATTTAATGCTCTTTAATTCTTTTTTACTGATATTTGGTTCGGTAGCCCATATCTTGGCCATCTTCTTTATTTTCTTAATCAAAGTTTCTGGACCATCTGGTGAAAATGAAGCGTATTTTGCAATGTCCGCCTCACTTGGAGTGTTGACTTCAATATTGGCACCATCAGGTCGGTAATTAGCGCCAATTAAAGTAATAGTTTTAATCAAATCAGGTCGATTAATTGCCACAAGTAACGCAATAATGCCACCATCTGAATAACCGATTAAATGTGTTGGCGCTTTCACCACATCCTCTAAAAATGCGACCGCTTCTTGATATTGAAAATCAAAATGAAAACTTCCTGGCTGATCAGCGGTTCGTCCATGACCCGCGCGATCATAGGAATAAACATGAAATCCTTTTACACTCGGCAACAGCCGGTTATCAAAGCCCTCTGATTTCGACATGCCACCATGCAAGAGCAGCACGCTCTCTTTTGCGCCAAAGAGTGGTTTTGCTTGGCTCGCCCAAATCTGCTGCCCGCGTAAATCGATATAGCTGCGTTGGAACTTCATGGGTTAAATCTTATTGAAACTGGTGGCAGAATTTGTGCGTGCATAAATTTAATGCCGAAGTCGAAGAGGTTGCAGATGAAATTCTGGCCTACGCACTGGAACGACTTCGCAAAGAGCCGCCGCTGGATGGACCGCTAACAGCTGCGGAACTTTATGAAAAAGTTGGCAATACCATCACCGCAAAAGGTCTTGGTGGTTTACCTACTTTAGAGATATTTAAAGAGGTTTTAGCAAAGGCCTGTATCTCAACCGATCACGAAAGATATTTGGCATTTATTCCAACTGCGCCATCTGAATATTCATCGCTTTTTGATTTAGTGGTTTCGGCAGCCTCTATTTATGGTGGTTCTTGGCAGGAAGGTGCCGGTGCAGTTTTTGCAGAGAATCAAGCGCTACGTTGGTTGGCAGATTTAGCAGGATTTCCACCAGAAGCCGGCGGTGTTTTTGTTTCAGGTGGCACCATTGGAAATTTATCTGCACTAGTTGTGGCACGTGAAGATGCCCGAAGAAATCATCCAGAACATAAAGGTAAATGGGCAGTGGTTTGTGGCGATCAAGCACATTCATCAATTGCGGGAGCCGCGAAAGTTATGGATGTTGAAATTATTAAAGCCAAGCGCAACGCAGATGGAAAAATTTATGGCGACGCAGTTGAAAAAGCGATTGAAGAATATGAAAAAACTGGTGGACGCGTTTTCTGTATCGTGGCAACTGCGGGCACTACAAATTTAGGAATCATCGATCACTTAGATTCAATTGATGATGTAGCGGTCGAACGCGATATCTGGTTTCACGTTGATGGCGCATACGGTTTAGCAGCGCTCTGCGCACCATCAGTTCGGGCTAAATTCGATGGCATTGAATATGCAGATTCATTTATCGTCGATCCACATAAATGGCTTTTTGCGCCATTTGATGCCTGCGCTTTAATTTATAAAGATCCAAAACTAGCGAAAGAATCATTGGCACAACATGCAAGTTATTTGGATACCTTGCATGAAAATGATGATTGGAATCCATCTGATTATGCAATTCATTTAACTCGCCGTACCCGTGGCTTGCCATTCTGGTTTAGTTTGGCGGCAAATGGCACTGATGCGTATAAAGATGCAATGGAATACACCATGTTGATCGCCAAGAAAGCGGTGGAGTTAATTAAAGCGCATCCAAATTTAGAATTACTTATAGAACCAGAACTTTCCATTGTCGCTTTCACCCGAAAAGGCTGGCAGAAAGACGATTATCAGCGCTGGTCTGATAAGTTATTAAAAGATCAGATTGGATTTGTCACACCGTCATCGCATGAAGGCCAGCCAATTTTGCGATTTGCAATCGTAAATCCTTGGACAAATGTTGATGATTTAGAGAAGATTTTAGAGACGCTGTAGTAGAGTGCACCATATGTCAGCGATGGAAAATATCAGCGCAGCAACTACGCTCTCTGATCTCGAACTTAGAATTTTAGATTTCGAACGTTCTTGGTGGCGCTATGCCGGCGCAAAAGAGAGTGCGATTAAAGAGCTCTTTGATTTAACTCCGGCGCGCTACTACCAATTACTAAATGATTTGATTGATCGCGATGATGCCTTAGCGGCTGCGCCAATTTTGGTAAAGCGTTTACGTCGTTTACGCGAAGCCCGCACTACTGCGCGCTTTTAAAGATTCTCCGCTAATTCAAAACCAGCCAAAAAGGCTTCTGCCTCTAAATGGCGCGGATATCGATGTAAGAATTCATAAAACTCCGGCCCATGGTCTGCATGCTGTAGGTGGATAGCTTCGTGATAGAGCACAAACTCCAAGACATATTCTGGCGCGCGCTGTAATTTGTTGGCTAAGCGGATAGTTCGATCAACTGAGGTGCAGGAACCCCATCGCTCATTCATACTTCGCCAGGCCACGCTAGCTGGGCGGATTGATATCTCGGGGGCGTAGCGACTTAATAAACGATCAGCAATCGCCATTAGTTCAGATTCTGGAGCAGCTACCTCTTTGGAGCGAATCTTGGCGACCATCTCTGGCACCACTTGGCGCTCTTCTGCTTTAGATAATCGCGCCGGAATAGAGATAATGATTTTGCCGCCCTGTCTAAATGCGGCGATATTTCGTTTCCGCTTTTTCGAGCGGATCACCACGATTTCGCCTTCGTCTATACCAGGCAACATCTGCTCAATCGAGGTATCGACTTTGCTTTCAACTGAACCATCAACCACGACTTTATTCTTTCATCTCATCTTCTGAAATTTCTGGAAAAGAGCAATGTAAAACACAAAAAATTTTATGCTGTCAAGTTTGCACAGAGCAGAAAGAAAGTCTAAGTTTTGCCCCAGCAAGATCCTCGGATAACTTTTTCGATAGCTGCAAGGGGAAGGCAGTTATAGAAAATGGGCCCGAGGATTTTGCCCTTTTAGAGCAATCCACTTAAATCATCGGGAACTTCGGTCGAACTAATAAACGCCAATGGATCCAATAGCTCTTTTTCGGTTGGCAATAAGCCAGACCAAACCTTGTCGCGAGTTGCAATATCTCGTTTGCTTCGAAGTTCATGCCAGAAGAATGTAGCTTCGCGAATTCGTTTAGGTGAAACTTCTAAGTTAAAGAGCGCTTTAAACAATTGTTGAATTGGTGAATTTGAAACGCGCTCGCGACGAAGTAATTCAGAGAGCGCTGCAAGTGAAGGCAGACGATTATCTGCAGCTAAAGTAATTACCTCTTCAACCCAACCATCGATCAGCGCCAGCGCAGTTTCAAGTTTTTCTAAAGCCGCTGCTTGTTGTGGTGATTCTTCCGGCGTAAATAAACCATTATTTAGCGCAATCGTAAAACTCTCTGGATTTTGCATATCAAAATTTTGGCCGGCAGCTTCCATGTTTCGCATGGTCTCTTCAGCTTGACGTTGAATTGCCTCTAAATCAATATGAATTCCTTTTCCATATTCAGCAATTGCAGCACGCATATATGCAACGAGCCATGGATTGCTCTCAAATAATCTAACTGTGGCTGCTTCACGAAGCGCAAAATAAATTGCAATTTCAGTTTCAGGTATCTCTAGCTCTTGGCCAAATTTGCGCAAAGTCTGCGGTAATAATGAAGGTTTTGATGAATTTATGATTGGCAGAGCTGCATCATGTGCGCCTTTAGATGCGCTAGCTAGCGCCCCAATGGTCTGTCCCATCTGGGTGGCTAACATGCTGCCGATAAAGCCGCGAAGAATTTGCGCCATCGGCCCAAGTTGCGCTGGCACCTGACCTTCCATCGCAGCGGAAGCCTCTTCAACTAATTTAGTTACAGCATCAGTTAAACCGACAGCAAGTGGTTCAAAAGTTTCGTGCCAACCGTCAGCGGTAATGTTTAACCAATCTAATGGACTGATAGCTGGATGATCTGGAGTCACTATTGGAAAGAGAGTTGCTTGGTCTAACCAAGTATTTGCAATCGATAGCGCTTCTTCACATTTAGCTTGATCATTTGCACCAATTGGTTGACTGCCTTGAGCTTGAATAAATTTCTTAGCAACTTCGCGGATTACTTCTTTTGGTAGCGCGGCATTTCCGTTCATTCCACCAAAGAGATTTGCAGTATTCATAAATCCAAATTGCGGAGAAATTTTTGCAAACTCAGATTGCATCTGTCGCATAATTTCATTGAAGTCGAAATTCTCTGGATTATTTCCGGAGTTTTCATCAGGTGGGCCAAAGCCAAACGGCGTCATCTGGACCCTCCTT
>CAYYFI010000038.1:7098-10184 GCA_964471265.1 uncultured Actinomycetes bacterium
GTTTTAAGCAAGAGTAATGAGCACCACAGAGCACCTACCCATAGAGGAAGACAAGGAAAGTAATGTCCTTTAATAACTTCGGCAATAACTCCGGCAGTAATTTTGGAAATAACTTCGGAAATCAATTTAATCGAGATGTTCAGAAACTACGCCGCAACCCATTAGCCATCACGCTAATCGCATTGGTTATTTTGGGTGGCATCTTGGTCTCAATTAGCTCCTTCTATGCCGATCTGCTCTGGTTTAAATCTGTTGGTTATCAATCTGTTTGGCAGACTACTTTATTTACCAAAGCCTCCCTCTTTATAGTGGTTGGCTTAATAACCGCTGCTATTGTTTTACTCAATGTGATGATTGCCTATCGCAATCGTCCGGTTTATGCACCAATGGCAATCGAAGCTGATAATTTAGAACGTTATCGCACCCAAATCGAACCTAAGAAAAAGTTATTTGCATTTGGCATATTTGCCCTTGTTTTTTATATGAGTGGAACTTCTGCAACACCTCTTTGGGCTGGTTGGTTGCAATTTAAAAATTCCACAGAATTTGGTGTTAAAGATCCACAATTCGGATTAGATATTTCTTTCTATGCATTTAAGTTACCTATTTATCAATCAATAATTGGTTGGGCGACCACCACTTTGATTATTGCCTTAATTGCCGCTCTTGCAGTCCATTACATCTATTCCGCAATCCGTTTGCCACAACCTGGTCAGAAGAGTTCAACTACCGGAGCGGCACAGGTACAGCTTTCTGTGCTCCTCGGATTAATAGTGCTAACAAAGGCGGCGGCTTATTGGTTGGATCGCTATGCGCTGCAACTTAAAGAAGGTCGCCTAATCACCGGCTCTACCTACACGGATATCAATGCGTTACTACCTGCCAAAGTTATTCTGGCGGGAATTGCGATTGTCTGTGCATTCTTATTCTTCTCAAATGTAGTTCGCAGATCATGGTCATTGCCTGTTGTTGGCGTAGGTCTTTTACTAGTCTCTTCAATAGTCATCGAAACTGCTTATCCAGCAATTATTCAGCAGTTCCAAGTAAAGCCTTCAGAATCAAATAAAGAAGCGCCATTTATTCAACGCAATATTGAAGCAACTAGATCCGCATACGGCATCGCAAATGTTGAAATAAAGGATTACAACGCAACTTTAAATGCAAGTGCCGGGCAGCTAACTAATGATGCCAACACGATTGCCAATATTCGTTTGATGGATCCAAATGTGCTCTCTGCAACTTATCGTCAGTTGCAGCAGATCAAGCCTTATTACACCTTTGCAGAAACACTAGATATCGATCGCTATCAAATTAACAACACTCAAAGAGATGCAGTAGTTGCGGTTCGCGAATTGAATGTTGATGGTAATCCGGTTCGAAATTGGATTAATGATCACCTGGTTTACACTCACGGCTTTGGTTTTGTAGCGGCATATGGAAATACAGTTGACGCTGATGGCAAGCCAAACTTTATTGTTGGAGATTTGCCACCAACTTTAGGACTAGGCAAGTTTGAACCAAGAATTTATTTCGGCGAAAACGTGCCAGATTATTCAATCATTGGCGGCAATTCCAAAACAGATGTGGAATTTGACTTCCCAGATGATGCATCACCAAATGGCCAGAAGAACACCACTTACAAGGGTAAAGGTGGCGTTCCAGTAGGCAATCTATTTAATCGATTGGTATTTACTATCAAATATCAAGAGCAGCGAATCTTGCTCTCTAATTTGATTAACTCAGAATCAAAGATTTTATTTAATCGAAACCCACGTGAACGAATTTCAAAAGTTGCGCCATGGTTAACACTTGATGGAGATCCATATCCAGCGGTAATTGATGGCAAGATTAAGTGGATTATCGACGGATACACCACTTCAGCTGGTTATCCATATTCACAGAAGACCACGTTATCTGGCGCGACCAGTGATGCATTAAGTGCTAATTCCAATGCCATCACCGCACAAAGTGATCGCACCATCAACTACATTCGAAATTCTGTAAAAGCAACCGTTGATGCCTATGACGGCACGGTTTCACTTTATGAATGGGATGTAACTGACCCAGTATTAAAGACTTGGAACAAGGCTTATCCAGGCGTGGTCAAGCCAAAGAGCGAAATCTCTAAGTCATTAATGGCGCACTTACGTTATCCAGAAGATTTATTTAAAGTGCAGCGCGACATCTTGTCTTCATATCACGTACAGAATGCGACCGCTTTCTATGGCGGTCAGGATTTCTGGCGCGTGCCTCGCGACCCATCAACATTCGGTGGCAACATCGCAAATCAGCCACCGTTCTACACCACACTACAGATGCCAGGCGAGAAAGCGCTTAGCTTTATGTTGGCCACACCATTTGTACCAAGAGGTGGCCGAGAAAACTTATCTGCATTTGCTGCGGTAAATGCTTCTCCTGGACCTGAGTACGGAAAGATCACGGTTCTGCAATTGCCGCGCAGTACAAATATTCCAGGTCCAACTCAAGTTGCTTCAAACTTTGAAGCAAAACCAGAAGTTGCAACTACGCTCTCACTTCTTCGCCAAGGCGGATCAGATGTAGTGCTTGGTAATTTGTTAACGTTGCCAGTAGGTGGCGGTCTACTTTATGTACAACCTGTATATGTTCGTGCAACTGCAAATGCCGCGGCATATCCATTGCTACAGAAAGTGCTGGTTTCATTTGGTGATCAAATTGGATTTGATGACAATTTGAAGGGTGCACTTGATCAAGTATTTGGTGGAAATTCTGGAACATCCGCAAATGGTTCATCAACTGGTAATTCAGGTGGTACATCAAGTGGTGGCGCAACTTCATCATCACTTGCAGCAGCGTTAAATAGTGCAAAGCAAGCAATTGCAGATGCACAACGTGCACTTACTAAAGGCGATTTTGCTGCTTATGGAAAAGCACAAGATCGTTTGAAGGCTGCAATTAATGCAGCAATTGCTGCGCAAGGAAAGAAGTAATCTTTATAAATTTCGGTAGTTAAAGGCCGATTTTGATATCGAGTGCTGCTCCACTAAAGTTAGGTTTACCGACGCGGGGTGGAGCAGCTCGGTAGCTCGCTGGGCTCATAACCCAGA
>CAYYFI010000039.1:0-10140 GCA_964471265.1 uncultured Actinomycetes bacterium
CCAGGACCAACAGCGATAACTGTGCCTTCCTGTGGCTTCTCTTTTGCAGTATCTGGAATTACTAGACCTGATGCAGTTGTCTGCTCAGCAGTTGCTGGCTTTACAACAATTCGATCTTCAAGTGGCTTGATGCCCATTGATTGCTCCTTATTGATCTCTTTACTTATCTATTTGGCTTAATTCCCGCAGTTAGCACTCGCGGGGTTACAGTGCTAATTTAATATTTGAACGGGAATATTCAAAATCAGCGCTCAAAACGCCCTTTAAATAGCTAGAGCGGAGTCGGCTAAAGCCCCTTTGGCCTCAATCCCATTTGAGAGCATCAAGGAGCCCAGGCTTGCCACCATCGCCCCGTTATCGGTGCAGAGCCCAGGGCTTGGAATATGTAATCGCACTCCGGCCTTGGCAGCGCGTTCAGTAGCTACTTGGCGCAAGCGCGAGTTCGCGGCGACGCCACCAGCGATTACCAGGCGATCAATTCCTGAATCTTTGCAAGCGCGCAATGATTTTTGTAGCAGCACATCAACTACCGCTTCTTGAAATGAAGCTGCCACATCTGCGCGCACATAATTTGGAGTTTGTTCGATATAGCGCGCAACTGCCGTCTTTAAACCAGAGAAAGAGAAATGAAAGGGACGGGTACGCCAATCCTCTGCAGTTGTTAATCCGCGCGGAAAATCTATTTCAATTTTGCCAAATGCCGCCTCTTTATCGATTGCTGGGCCACCTGGAAAACCTAAATCCATAATTCGTGCAATCTTGTCGAAAGCTTCACCTGCAGCATCATCCATGGTCGCACCTAGTTTTATTACATCATTGGTAATGTCATTAACTTGCAAAATAGATGAGTGTCCACCACTAACTAAGAGTGCAATCGTTGGTTCTATTTTCTCTGAATGAGTTAAGTAATCCACTGCAATATGTGAAGAGAGATGATTTACACCGTATAAAGGTTTATCAAGTGCGCTCGCTAATCCAGTTGCACCGGCTACACCGACAAGTAGCGCTCCAATTAACCCTGGTCCTTCCGTCACTGCAATTGCATCAACATCTGATAATTTCACTTTTGCATCTTGCAGCGCTTGGCGCAGCACATTTAAAAAAGCTTCGAGATGAGCACGACTTGCAATTTCTGGGACTACTCCACCAAAACGCGCATGTTCATCCATGCTTGAAGAGATTACATTTGCTAACAAAGTGCGATCTTTAACGATTCCAATTGCGGTTTCATCGCAAGAAGTTTCAATACCAATTACCAGGCTCATAGACCGCGCCTCATAATCTGCGCATCGCGCCCGTAACCATAGTAATTCTTGCGAATATTTAAGGTTTCATAGCTTAAATTTGTATAAAGGGTGATGGCATCGCTATTGGTCACATCCACCTCAAGCATCATCGCAATTGCGCCACGTGCTTTCGCCCATAACTCCAAGCGCGAAATTAACTCCTTTGCGATACCTTTTCTACGAAATTGCGTTTTAACAGCAATCGTCATGATGTCAGCTTCGCCACCTGCGCTAGGTAAAAATGCGCCGGCATAAGCGATGATTTCGCCTTCGCTTTCGGCAACCAAGAAAAATCTAGTTGGTTTGCCGATTTCACCGCGAAATTGTTCCGCCGGCCAAGCATCTTGTGGAAAGTAAGCTCTATCTAATGAAACCAGTACTGGAATATCTAGCATAGTTGCTTCGCGGAAAGTAATCATTTTCGATCCACCGTAGGTACCGCATCTGGATGTCTTAAATACATTGGTTCGTTGATGTGAGAAAGCTCTGGAAATGAAATTAACTTTGGATGCAGATGTTCGGTATCTGATGTAAGTGAGTACTTGAGAGCACCTTCACCGAAAATTGGAAGTTTAGGAATTTCACTAGGCGCAGTAACTAATGGATCGCCAATTCTTTTTCCATCTATGTATCTCGCCCAATACAACTCTTTGCGTCTAGCATCAGTAGCAACAATAAATTCTGGTAATGCAATCCCGTATGCGATTGCATCAAGCGAACAGACTCCATGGACTGGCAAGCCACGAGCAAAGGCAAAGCTCTGCGCAAAAACAATTCCGGTTCGAAGTCCGGTAAATGGACCAGGCCCCATTCCCACTATTACTTGATCAATTTTCTCTTTTGCAGCGAGCGCACCAAATTTCGCAAGCACATCTCCATGTGTAGTAGCGCCATCTTCCATTTGTAACCAGAGCAATTCGCTCCCATTTAAAATCGCAAATTGGGTACGTGCAGTTGAGGTGTCAATTGCTAATGTGATTTTCATATTGAAAATTCTCGCCAACGCGCACCATGGCCTACAAAAGTTACTTCTCTAATCTCTTGATCGCGATTAATATGAATCTCTAAATATTCATTGGAGATACGCTCAACAAGCTCTCCACCCCATTCAATAATGGTGATGGCGCCCTCCGCATTTAAATCTAAATCCTCTAGTTCAGAGAGCGGATTAGCGCCTGCTAACAATCGGTAAGCATCCATATGAATCAATGGTGGATTAGATTTATAACTTCGAGCAATCACAAAAGTCGGTGAAGTTACATCGGTGATGCCAAAAGCTGCCGCAATACCTTTAGCTAATTCGGTCTTACCGGCCCCAAGGGGGCCGATAAGCGCAACAACATCACCGATTATTAACCTTTGGCCAATAATTTGACCGAGGTTTTGCATCTCAGCTGCAGTTGCAATTTGCACCTGCTAACAATAGTGGATTAATTGCTTACAAATAGTTAGTTTAATTATCCGAATAGAACTTCAAGAGTTCTACGTACGATGCATCACCGATACTTAGATTTCCTGCTTTTCTAATCAAAGTATTTAGTGCGCCATTTTTCACAATACGTCCTGTGTTGTTCGCTGAGATCATGGTATTTACCACTGCTAAATATTGACTATTGGTGAAGTTACAGTGATTAGTACCCGGTGCGGCTGCAGTGGTACTAATTGGTAAACCATCGCTATCAAATTTGGTCCAACTAGTTGGGCTGGTACTCCAAATTACCAATTGCTTAATAGGTGGCGCAACGTAACCGGTGGTATTTACCTTTTTAAATGCTGCAGCTTTTTCGGCGGCATACTGTTGTGCATATAGATTTGCTAAACGCTTTGCAGCACCAGCTGGTGTAACTGGATCGTTGACTCCCGTCATAATTACAGTTGGCACATTCACCTTGCCAGTGGTCATTGCTAAACCATTTAATTTGGCAACTGCGGCGCTATCTGCTGTTGATCTTGGCGCTGCAGCAATTGCTTTAAGTAATTTTGCAATTCCCGTTTCGCCACCAAGCGCTGCTGCATAAGTAACTGCTGAACCAGTAACGCGTGCTGAGTAATCAGTCTTAGTGTTATCAAATACTTTTCCACCAGTTTGAAGCTCTAAATCATGGGTTGCAAGTACGGCCAGCGCCGCTGCATTTGCACCATTTTCTAACACTGCAAGTGCTGGGCTGACACCAAATGCAAAGGTCAATTCATTGGCACCTTTTGGACCGGTTGAACCATCAAAGTGTGCCGATTGCGCTGGTACACCAGACATAATTCCAAGCATTAACAAAGCAGATCGAGCAGAGACTCCATCAGCAGCCAATGATTTACCTAAAGTACTTGCAGTATCTGGCCATTCATTTGTGGTTATTTTGGATTTCAATTTGTCTAAAACGGTAAAGACTTTTACTAGATCCTGCATAGATTCGGCATATCCGGCAGTACCTGCTGAGTAGCCACCTGCCTTAATGGATGGATCAAAGAGCACTTTAAAGCCCCAGAGGAAATCTCCTGCCATCTTTAGTTCGGCATTGATGTTATCTGCAACGCATAATGGCGCAGTTACGTTTACCAATTCTGGATACTTCTCTTGCATAAGTTGGGAAATAATTCCGCCAAGAGATTGTCCCCAAGCCATAACTTTCTTGGTAGTTGGGAATTTAGTTTTAAAAGTATTAATTAACTCTTTATTGGTAGCCAAAGCAGAATCTGCATTCCAGCCTTGTCTAGCAAATCCTGAACCGGTTAAGGCATAACCTTTAGAGAGTAAGTAATTGGTCACTGTTAAATCTCGCGCAGCTTGTCCTGGTGCGGTCTCTGGGGTATTAGTTACTTTGTAACCACCGTATCCTGGAATTCCTGCAATTACATCAACGTTTGGTCGATATCCATGTGAATAAATTAAAACTGTGCCATTGAAATTTGCAGGTACCTGCATGGCATATGGCGCACCATCTGCAGTAACGCCAGCACAAGAATTAACTGGAAATTTTCCATCACACAATGGCGCTGCGCTCGCGGCTGGAATTGAAACTAAAAATATTGAAAATAGAATTGAGACTGCACCGAAAATTTTGGTACGCATTTATCTTCCCTTACGTCGTTGTAAAGACTGGAGACTAACTCTCCAAGTAACTGCGCGTTATTCTGCCACTTAATCGTGTAGTAATCTCGTAGGTAATGGTTTGACAGGCCTTCGCCCAATCGTAAACATCGTAATTCTCCCCGATTACGGTTACCCAATCACCGGCTTTAGCTTGGGTATGCGCTCCTAAATCCACCGCAAATTGATCCATTGAAACTCGCCCGATCAATGGTGCGCTCTGGCCATTAAAAGTAATCCCTGCGCCTTTCGCATTTCTAGGAATGCCATCGGCATATCCCATACCCACGATTCCGATATTGGTTTCACCTTTTGTAATTTCAGTTGCACCATATCCAATTGGGTGTCCCGCAGGTAATTTCTTTACTGAAACCAATTTTGCTCTTACTTTAATAACTGGTTTAAAAAGTTCATTTTTACCAAGTGGAGAATATCCATACATTGCTATTCCCACTCGCACCATGTCATATCTAGCTGCAACATTAGATAAGGTCGCGGCAGTATTTGAAATATGTTTAATTGGATTGACGCCTTTTGCAATTAGTTCCGCCACGCGCATATCAAAATTCTTTAGTTGCAATGAATTCTGGGCTTCACTTGGTTCATCTGCGCGCGCAAAGTGAGTCATCACTCCAACCACTTTGCTTAAGTCACGTTGCAGTAGCTCTGGCCATTCATCAGAGAAGCCATTACGACCCATTCCAGTTTCGACTTTTAAATGGATTCTGGCACCTTCAATTGCATTGACTTCATCAAAAGTTGCTAGAGAAGAGACTCCGATTTCAATATTTAAAGATACTGCCTTTTTATAATCAAGACCTGGTGGAGTAAGCCAAGCAAGAATTGGCGTTTTAATTCCCGCTTCTCGAATTGTTATTGCTTCATCTAAAAGCGCAGTGCCAAGATAATCCGCACCAGCTTCGGTTGCCGCCTTTGCGCATGGGATTAAACCATGCCCATAAGCATCCGCTTTGACAATTGCCATAACTGGCACGGCTGCCTCTGCTTTAATTAATTTTAGATTCGCCTTTAAAGCTGATAAATCAATAGTAATTTCTCTCATCGTTCAATTACCACCATTGCAGATGCAATGCCAGCATCGTGCGATAAAGTTAAATGAACTTGCGCGCCATCAATTAAATCTGCAATCTGATTTCTAAATAGAAATACTGGGCGACCGTTTTCTAAATTTACAACTTCGCAATCATGCCAATTTAAACCAGCAGGCACGTGTAGTGCTTTTGCTAAAGCCTCTTTTGCCGCAAATCTCGCAGCAAGCGAAGCAATTCCTTTGCTCTTTTCGTTTTCAGTAAAGAGGCGATCTTTTAACCCAGGGGTACGTTCTAGTGATTCCTGAAATCGAGAAATATCAACTACATCTATACCAACGCCATCGATCATAATTACCGCTACCGTGTCTGTTTCTGAGATGGAACAAATCTATCTACTGCGATAACCATAACTAAAAGTGAACCACCAATAAATAATCCACCTAATAAATCACTTAGCCAATGAGTATTTCTAAATGCGGAAACCACACAAACACCAAGTGATATCACGCCAGCTAATAATCCCATCGCATGTGGGTGCCAAGCATCAGGATGTGAGTATCGGTAAAGAATGTAAGCAAGTACACCCCAAGTTAAAATTGCATTAGAGGCATGGCCAGATGGATAGGAAAGTCCGCCGGCATAAACTAAATCCACATTTAGCCTTGGTTTTGTACGTCCTACGCCTAGTTTTGCCAAACCCACTACCAAGTTAAGCGCTAGCACTGCAAGCACTGACAGATTAAGTGGACGCCAGGATTTAAATCTACGTGCAATGAAAAAGGCCGTTATAAAAAGAATAGTTGCGGTCACTCCACGTAATCCTAAATTATCGATTCGTAAGAGAATCAATCTCTCTAGTGTGGTAAGTGCAGGCCGATCTGCATTAAAGATCTTGGCATCCAAATGAATTAATGGACCATTGGTAATCACTTGTTGAGTAACTGCAAGAAAACCGATAAAAAGTAAGCCTGCCCATTTCAAGGCGCGATTAAATTGCAAACGGCGAGGGTCCACTTATTCCACCGTGACTGATTTAGCCAAATTGCGTGGCTGATCCACATCTGTGCCACGTGCGCAAGCCATTTCGTATGCAAAAACTTGTAGCGGCACGGTTGCCAAAACTGGTTGGAGCAACTGAGCTGAATCCGGAATTCGAATTACATGTGTCGCCCCTGGAATCTTTATTCCTTCCGTGGCAATTGCGATTACTTTGGCACCTCGGGCACACACCTCTTGAATATTTGAAAGCATCTTCTCATCAAGACCGTGTTCGTGAGTATTAGGAACAATTGCAATTACTGGAGTGCCATCTTCAATTAATGCAATGGGTCCATGTTTAAGTTCGCCACCTGCAAAACCTTCAGCATGAATATAAGCAAGTTCTTTTAACTTTAGCGCACCTTCTAGAGCTACTGGAAAACCAACATGGCGCCCCAGGAATAAGACTGTGTTCTGGTCTGCAAATTTTCTAGTTAATTCTCTTAGCGGTTCTACCGTTTCTAGTATTTGTTCTAACTTTGCCGGTAATTCCAACATCTCATTGTAGATTTTAGAAACAGCCTCGCTGCTTAAAATTCCTCTAACTTGACCTAAATGCAATCCAATCAAATAGGTTGCCACAATTTGTGTTAGTAGCGCTTTCGTTGAAGCTACTGCAATCTCTGGACCTGCATGTGTATAAATCACTGCATCAGATTCACGCGGAATTGTTGAACTATTGGTGTTGCAAACTGCCAATACTTTGGCACCAAATTCTTTAGCATGGCGTAGCGCCATCAAAGTATCCATGGTTTCGCCTGATTGTGAAATTGCTATTACCAATGTGTTCTTATTAACGATTGGATCTCGGTAACGAAACTCAGATGCCAGTTCTACCTCTACTGGAATATTGGCCCACTTTTCAATTGCATATTTCGCAATTAGCCCTGCGTGATAGGCAGTACCGCAAGCTAAGACCACAATTTTCTGCAAACTTTTTAATTCTGATTCATTTAATTTCAATTCATCTAAGGAGATGCGGCCATTTACCAGGCGACCAATCAAGGTATCTGCCACTGCTTTTGGCTGTTCGAAAATTTCCTTTAACATAAAGTGTGCAAAGCCGCCCTTTTGTGCCGCAGCTGCATCCCAAGTGATGGCATATTCCTTAGGTTTTAACTCTTTGCCAGCTAAATCTGTAATTGATATTGAATTTGGCGTAATTGTGACCACTTCATCTTGGCCCAATTCCACTGCCCGCTTTGTGTATTCAATAAAAGCCGCCACATCAGAGGCCATGAAATTTTCACCATCGCCTAAACCAACAACTAATGGAGAATTTCTTCGTACTCCTACAATTAAATCTGGTTTATCTGCATGCACCGCCAAAAGTGTGAAAGAGCCACGCAGACGTTTGACTGCATCGCGCATCGCCGCAGTTAGATCTCCATTATGTTCTTTACGTAGATCACTTAAAAGATGGGCAACTGATTCAGTATCGGTATCTGATTGGAATTTATGCCCGTGTTTTTCTAATTCCGCTTTTAACTCTGAATAATTTTCGATAATTCCATTATGAATTACGGCTAACTTGCCTTCATTATCTAAATGTGGATGTGCATTGCGATCTGTTGGTCCACCATGTGTAGCCCATCGGGTATGCCCGATTCCAGAATGAACTTCGGGTACTGAACTAAGCGCGCCCTCTAAATTTGAGAGTTTGCCGGCTTTCTTTTCAACAAATAATTTATTTGCAGTTCCCAGCGCGATTCCGGCTGAGTCGTAGCCGCGATATTCCAAACGGCGAAGACCTTCGATAAGTGGTGTCACTGCAGACTGTGGCCCGGTATATCCCACAATTCCGCACACGTTAAGACCTCAGTTCTCGTTTAACTACCTCTGCCAAATGCTCAGCAACGCTAGAGGCAAGAGTATCAGTGGAGGCTTCGACCATCACGCGAACCAAAGCTTCAGTGCCTGATGCACGCAGTAAAACACGTCCAGCGCCTGCTAAATCAGTTTCAGATTTTTCTACCGCTTTTTTAATTACTTCAGATGAACCTAATTTTTCTTTCGCGACATCTTTAACATTAATCAAGACCTGCGGAAATTTTTGCATGATTGCAGCCGCTTCTTTTAATGATTTATTTGCGCGCTTAATCTCTTGCAGCAAAGTTAACGCGGTCAAAATACCATCACCAGTATTGGCAAATTTACGATTTATCACGTGGCCAGATTGTTCGCCACCTAGTGCGAGATCATCAGATAACATCTTTTCAAGTACATAACGATCTCCAACGCCAGTGACTTCTACTTTGATGCCAGCTGCTTCCATCGCTTTAAAGAAACCTAAATTGCTCATCACGGTTGCTACCACGGTTGACTTTGCAAGTTCGCCGCGTGCATTTAAACCAGCTGCAAGAATCGCAATAATCTGATCGCCATCAACTTCATTGCCATCTGCATCGACTGCTAAGCAACGATCCGCATCTCCATCATGAGCAATACCTAAATCCGCGCCATTTTTCTGAACCGCTGCCTTTAGGAAATCTAAATGAGTAGAACCAACACCATCGTTAATGTTCCATCCATCTGGCGTGTTTGCAACTGCAACAACTTCGGCACCTGCCCGGCGAAGAGTTTCGGGTGCTACAAAACTGGCTGCGCCATTTGCGCAATCAACAACTACTTTCAACCCATCTAATTTCTGTGTAACAGTAGAAAGTAAATGTTCGATATAGCGATTTGCCGCATCTTTATCTTCGATAACGCGGCCTACATTTGAACCTATTGGACGTTCCCAAGGTTCTGCCATGCGACTTTGGATTTGATCCTCTATGGAATCATCTAACTTGCCGCCGCCACGAGCAAATAACTTAATTCCATTATCAGGCATTGGATTATGTGAAGCAGAGAGCATGACACCTAAATCGGCGCCACTTTCGGCAACAAGATAAGCAATTGCAGGAGTTGGTAAAACACCAACGCGATATACATCAACACCAGCACTTGATAAACCAGCTACCACTGCGGCTTCTAGAAATTCTCCAGATGCTCGTGAATCACTTCCAACAATTGCTTTAGGGCGTTGATTATTAGGGAGCTGCTTACTTTCTATCAGAATATGCGCAGCGGCAACGGAAACGTTAAGTGCTAATTCAGCTGTTAAATCGCGATTAGCAAGCCCACGGATACCATCGGTACCGAAGAGCCGCTTTTGCATAGCGAAAGTGTATTAACGCTTTGAGTATTGAGAGCGCTTACGAGCCTTCTTTAGGCCGTACTTCTTGCGCTCAATAACACGAGCATCACGTGTTAAGAATCCAGCCTTCTTAAGCGCTGGACGATTTGCATCAACATCGATTGCATTTAGTGCACGTGCGATGCCAAGACGAAGTGCACCTGCTTGTCCAGAAACTCCGCCGCCATCAATGCGCGCAAAGATGTCGTACTGATTCTCTGCACCTACCGTGCGGAATGGTTCTGAAACTAATTGCTGGTGAACTTTATTTGGAAAATAATCTGGAAGTGCTTTGCCGTTTACTACCCAGCGACCTGAACCTGGAGTTAGTCGGACGCGTGCAACAGCTTCCTTGCGACGGCCTGTACCAGCACCTGGTGCCTTAACTGCTGGACGATTAGTTGCAGCAGCTGGTGTTGATGAAGAGTAAGAAGTTGGAGTTACATCATCTTCTAGCAAGTTGTTATCTGACACTTAATATCTCCTGTTACTTCTTAA
>CAYYFI010000040.1:0-9780 GCA_964471265.1 uncultured Actinomycetes bacterium
TCTACAATCACACGATCTGCAGGAAGGATGCGAATGTAATTTTTTCGCATCTTGCCACTGATGTGTGCAAGAACTTTGTGCCCGTTTGATAACTCAACTCGGAACATTGCATTAGGTAAAGCTTCAGCAACAACGCCTTCCATTTCGATGGCGCTACCCTCTTTAGCCAATTCCCCTGCCTTTTATCTGTACCAAACTGACGAGCCCCGATTTGAGGCGCGAAGGGTAATTCTATTTAGTGGGTTGATATTGAACAAATCGAGGTATAGCCCACATTAATCCCCACTATTCCGCGGCAGAAACGACCAAACTGGCGCCTAAAAGAGCGGCCATCGACCAGAAAACTGCCCCGACGCCAGCGCCATTTGCCAACAAGCCTGCTGCAATTGGAAGCACGAACTGTCCTAAACGATTTCCGGTTAAACGTGCTGAAACTGCCAAAGCTCGCTCATCTGCTTTAGTGCGATGTGAAATCAATGCCATTGTTAATGGTTGACCAAATCCTGATGCAAATCCCGCAATAAAAACTAAGGCTCCCAATACCACAGAATTACTGGTGTAAACCATGCCAATACATGCCAACATTGAAACTGAAGTCGTACTTAGTAAAAGTGCTTTATCACTAATATGTTGACTAACTCTTCCCAAAATTAATCTGGAACCCATAGAACCAACTGCGCGCAAAGAGATTATTAATCCAATCACTGCAGGATCTATCGCCCGCTCTTTACCTAAAAGCGGCAAGAAGATCACGATCAAATCTAAAGTTGATGAAATTGCCATTGAGATAAATACGGCAAATGAAATCTCTTTTCGAGAGAGCATGGATTTAGCTGCGGCCCAAGTATTGCTCTGTTCTTCAGCTGCTTTAACTGTTGGTGCTGTTTTGCGCCATTTCCAAGTTGGGACTAAAGCAAATGATGAAAGTGCAATTGCAAACAAGAATGCATAATTACTATTTTTCGGCATACCATTTGCAAGAGATCCTGCCAGTAAACCTGCAATTACTGGACCAAAAGTGTGTCCCAAAGAAGCGCTAAATGTGTAATAACCAAATAACCGGTTGTATTCCGTCTTTGGTGAACGAAGCGCAACCATGGTTTGCCCACCGACCATTAACGCTAAATGCGACAACCCTGCGAAAGCAGTCGCGGCTGCCAAAGTTATGACGTGATTGGCAAAAATTAGAGATGTACAAGATAGTATTAAAGAAAAATTTCCAATTACTAAGAATTTTCCTTCACCGTACTTACCAACCCAACTGCCAAATTTAAGCGCCAGCAAAACCGGAAAGAGCGCATAGATCGCACCAATTAAACCAATTGCAGTTGCGCCCGCATCAATTTCGATTGCTCGGTAAGTAATGAATGGTCGCACCACATACATCGTGGCTTGTGTGAAAGTAGAGCTAATTAATAAACGTTTTGCCCAAACTTCTACCGCCATTAATTACTACTTTGTTGCGTACTTAATATCGCGCTTTTTAATCGCCCTCCAAATGAAAGGCACAAATATCACCATAGCAAGAACTGCATAGAGCACCTTAGAAAGAGGCGTTGCAAATAGCGCGGCAGGGTCCCCACCACTAATTTGCAGCGCTCGGCGCATTTGAAGTTCTGCCATTGGTCCCAGGATCAAACCAATAATTAATGGTGTGATTGGAACGCCAAAGCGACGGAAGAAATAACCAACTACCGCAATTCCAAGTGCAATCCATAAATCAAAGACCGCATTGTTTGCCACGTATGCACCCATAAGCGCAAAGGTGGTAATTCCAGCAAAGAGATATGGTTTTGGAATTTTAAGTAATTTAATCCAAATTTTCACAAATGGCAGATTTAGGATAAGCAATAAAGTATTTCCTACAAATAGCGCTGCAATTAAAGTCCAAACCACATCTGGATTGGTTTGGAAAAGCAGCGGGCCAGTTTGAATGTTATAAGTTTGGAATGCCACCAAGATAACAGCCGCAGTTGCAGAAGTGGGCAAACCTAAC
Organism: uncultured Actinomycetes bacterium; assembly: GCA_964471265.1. Lineage (GTDB taxonomy): Bacteria > Actinomycetota > Actinomycetes > Nanopelagicales > Nanopelagicaceae > ZLKRG08. Next base: position 1,997 of record CAYYFI010000040.1, read on the forward strand.
GCTAACAGCGGCACTAACGCACCCGCCGCATTTGCATTATTCGCAGCTTCTGGTCCGGCAACTCCTTCAATTGCACCTTTGCCAAATTCATCTTTATTCTTAGATAAATTCTTTTCTACGGAGTAACTTAAAAAAGTAGGAACTTCAGAACCGCCAGCTGGCATAATGCCAAGTGGAAATCCAATTCCAGTTCCACGTAACCATGGCTTCCATGAACGTTTCAAATCTTCGCGAGTCATCAAAGCTTTACCTTGCATCTGAATCAGCGACCAACCACTCTCTTTGGCACGACCGGCAATATAAAGCGCTTCACCAAGTGCAAAGATTGAAACAATTACAGTAACTGTTTCAATGCCATCAATAGCGTGCAGATTTCCAAAAGTTAAGCGCACCGCACCAGATTGCAAATCTGATCCAACTAATCCAAGCGCTAATCCAACAGAGAGCGAAACCATGCCGCGAATCATTGATGAACCAAGTAGCGAACCGACTGTCATAAAAGCTACTAACATCAATGCGAAATAATCAGCGGCGGTCACAGAAATTGCCACATTGGCAAGTGATGGTGCTGCAAATGCCAGAATCGCAGTTGCAATTGTGCCTGCTACGAACGAACCAATTGCGGCAGTTGCTAAAGCAGCACCAGCACGACCACGCTTAGCCATTTGATGACCTTCCAGCGCAGTGATAACCGAACCAGATTCACCAGGTGTATTTAATAAAATTGAAGTAGTAGAACCGCCATACATCGCACCGTAATAAATTGCGGCAAACATAATCAGCGCTGAAGCCGGATTAATGGAATAGGTAATTGGCAATAAAAGCGCAATCGCCAATGCTGGCCCAATGCCAGGCAGAACTCCAACCAGCGTTCCCAAAAATGTTCCTAACAGACCGAACATCAAGTTGGTAAATGTAAGTGCGCTGGCAAAACCGTGTAACAGCGATTCTACGTTATTCATAGAATCCCCTTCAGAATTCCTGCCGGTAACTCCACGCTAAGCAATTTCGTAAAGGTTAAATAAACCACCAGCGCAAAAATCACGGCAATTGCCAAGTTCTTAATTAATTTGCGAGCACCATAAGCAAAACCAACACCGAAAAAAACCACGGTTGATGCGATTACAAAGCCAGCACGCTCAATTAAAAACGGGTAAGTCAAAATCGATCCAATAACAATTCCTAAAGTTTTAAAATCAGTTTTAGTTTTAATTTCACCAAATTCAGTACCTTCAGGTTGCCCATAATTCCCGCGCAATACTTCAATTGCTAAGAAAATTGCAACAGCAACAATAAAGATTCCGATAATTGTTGGGAACACTTGCGGTCCCACACTTCCAGAACCTGGTGGTACCACCATGTTCTTGGTATCAATTAAAACAATAACGCCAAGCAGCAGAAGAGAGCCCGCAAATGCGAGCTCTCCAACTGCTTCTTTTTTAAGTTTATTCAATTGGCAAGTTTTTTAAGCAAGGCCAAGGCTTACCAAAAGCTTGGTAATTGATGTGGTCTGATCGGCGATAAATGCTTTGAAATCATTTCCACGCTCTTCAAGATTGGTCCAATCCTTAGCCTTCAAAGTTGCCTTCCAAGCATTACCTGCACGAGTAATGTCCGCGACCTTGATGAAGTTCAAACGATCTTCAGCTGACATTGAGCCAGAGACATCGAAGCCACGCCAGTTTCCGAAAGTCATATCAATTCCCTGTTGAATCAAAGTCTTACCTTTGATTGATGCAAGTGGTTTCAAAGATGAAACTGCTAGAACACGTAGCTTTCCAGCTTTTACATATGATGCAAATTCTGAAGTTCCAGAAACACCTGCAACGGTCTGCTTTGAAAGTACCGAGGTAGTTACTTCGCCGCCACCTGCATATGGAACATAATTCATATCGGTCGCTTTAACGCCTGATTTTTCCACAAGTAGTCCCATAAACACATGGTCAACTGTTCCCTTTGATCCACCCGCAATTGGCATTGCTTTTGGATTTAATTTAATGTCATCTAATAATTGATTAATTGTGCGGTACTTAGATGATGCAGGAACCACAATAGCTTCCCATTCGCGCATCAATCCTGAAACTTGAGTGTTATCCGCTAATTTCAATTTTGACTTAGTTGAGGCAACACCAGCAACCATTGCAAATCCATTGATGAATGCAACATCAGAGCGGCTCTTTTGATCTTGGAAATAACCTAGACCAACAGTTCCTGATCCACCTGACTTATATGAAACAGTGTAATCACCGAGCATGCCTTCAGCCTTCATGGCATCTGCAAATGCAATTGCAGTGGTTCCATAACCGCCACCTACACCAGATGATGCAACCCACTCTAATTTAGCAATTGGCTTTACATCTGGATACCACCATTTTGTGAGGCCCTTTAAAGTTCCGGTAGTAACAACAGTGCAAGTAAGTGCAGTTCCATCAACACCGCGACCAGGAGCTTGAGCTCCGGCACGGATGCAATCATCGCCAACTTTTGCTTTTGCTGCTGGTACCCAAGCTGCATTCGCAGCAGGAGTACTGCTTAGAACTAGCGCAGCTGCAGCAATTACAGATAATGCGCCAAAAAACTTCTTTGTTTTCATTAACTCTTTCTCTCTTCCGGTTGAAGTTCCGGATTTATTGGGCCGGAATAGCGCGAATTTATATGGAAATGGCTGTTTTTTGAACGATATTGAATAACTTTTTGATTAATTAATTAGCTCGGAAATGCTTACTCCTAGGCGAGCAAGTTCGGCTTTTCCGCCATCTAGAGCGGTTAAAACGAAGGGCTTTCCATCCGGGGCGATGCAGTATGAATTTTCAAAGTGTGACCCGCGCGACTTATCTTGGCTAACCACGGTCCAATCATCTCCAAGCACTTTTGTTTTATGAGTGCCACGAGTGATCATTGGTTCGATGGCTAAGCAAATACCTTCAACTATTTCCGGCCCATTACCTGGTTTTCCGAAATTTAAAACATGTGGCTCCATGTGCATTGCACTACCAATTCCATGTCCACCATATTCGCGCAAGATGCCATATTTACCTTGCGAATTTACATACTCTTCAATTGCATGTCCGATATCAGAAAGTTTTGTACCTTTCTTACCTGCAGCAATTCCGCGCCACATGGACTCTTCACATACATCTAACATTTTTTGATCTTCAGGATCTCCCGCGCCGACAATAATTGAAAAAGCTGCATCGCCATGCCAGCCATCAATAATTGCACCGCAATCTATAGAGACAATATCTCCTTCAAGTATTACGCGATCTCCTGGAATGCCATGCACGATCTCCTCATTAACTGATACGCAAATTGTTGCAGGGTAACCGTGATATCCCAGAAAATTAGATTTGCCCCCGCCCCGTTTAATATTCGCAGCTGCCACTGCATCAAGTGCAGAAGTTGTCATGCCTGGCTTTATCGTTTCGCGAAGCAGCTGCAGAGTTTCACCAACTAAAAGCCCTGCTTTGCGCATGCTCTTTAATTGATCAAGGTTTTTTAACTCGATCGCCATGAGTGTTACTTTACGCGAGAAAGTGCAGCGATTGCAGAGTCGGTAATTTCATTTACTGGACCCATGGCAGAGATGGTTATTAATAGCCCTTCGTTTCTATAGAAAGAGATGATTGGCTCGGTCTGCTCTGCATAAACTTCCAGACGACGCTTAATAACTTCCGCTTTATCGTCTTCGCGCTGAATTAATTTGCCACCACAACTATCGCAGATACCTTCAACTGCAGGTTTTTCATTAGTAATATGAAATGGACGCTGACATTCAGCACAGGAACGACGACCCGAAAGTCGAGCAATAATTTCATCTTGATCAACGCTTAATTCAAGCGCTGCATGCAGTGGAGTTTCCTTTTCAGCAAGTACTGCACGGAGAACTTCCGCTTGCGCCACGTTACGTGGATAACCATCAAGTAAGAATCCATTTGCCAAATCGTCTTGATTTAAACGATCTTTTACCATGTCATTGGTGACTGAATCTGGAACTAATTCACCTTTATCCATGTATTTCTTGGCTTCAATTCCAAGTGGGGTATTACCCTTTAAATTAGCGCGAAAGATATCTCCGGTAGAGATATGTGGGATTGCAAAGTGCGCGGCAAGAAATTGAGCTTGAGTTCCTTTACCTGCACCTGGTGGACCAACCAGGACTAATCTCATTAAATGCGCATTCTTATTTGAGGAATCCCTCGTAGCTACGCTGCTGTAGTTGTGATTCGATCTGCTTAGCAGTATCAAGTCCAACACCAACCACAATCAGAATCGCGGTACCACCGAATGGGAAGTTTTGAGTTGCACCGAAAAGAATCAATGCACCAATCGGAATAATTGCAACTAAGGCAAGATATAAAGATCCTGGCGCAGTGATTCGTGAGAGCACATACTGTAAATATTCTGCCGTTGGCTTACCTGCGCGAATACCTGGAATAAAGCCACCGTACTTCTTCATATTATCTGCTACTTCATCAGGATTAAAAGTAATTGCAACATAGAAGTAGGTGAAGAAAATAATTAATAACGCATAAGCTGCAATATAAAATGGATGATCACCTTTAACAAAGTTACGTGAAATCCAAACTGCCCAAGCTGCAGTGCTATTTGTAAAGTTAACAACTAGCGATGGGATATAAAGCAATGAAGATGCGAAAATAACTGGAATAACGCCAGCCTGGTTAACCTTAATTGGAATATAGGTACTGGTTCCGCCGTATGTTTGGCGACCAACCATGCGCTTTGCATATTGCACTGGAATACGGCGCTGAGCTTGTTCCACGAACACCACCGCGGCAACCACCAAAATTCCAACTGCTAAAACGAATAAAAATGCGAATAGGCCCTTTTGAAGTTTGATGCTCCAAAGATTTCCTGGGAAGCCTGCTGCGATAGAGGTAAAGATCAAGATGGACATACCGTTACCAACACCGCGATCGGTGATTAATTCGCCAAGCCACATGATTACCGAAGTACCAGCGGTCATTACGAAAATCATGGTGACAATTCGCTGCCAAGATGAATCCGGAATAATTGGAAGTGAACATCCACTAATCAAACGACCTGGAGTACGTGCAACGGCAACTAAACCAGTTGACTGCAGAATTGCTAAACCAATTGTTAAGTAACGTGTGTACTGAGTTAATTTCGCAGTTCCAGACTGTCCTTCATTCTTTAGCGCTTCAAAACGTGGAATCACCACAGTTAAAAGTTGCACGATAATCGAGCTGGTGATGTAAGGCATGATGCCAAGTGCGAAAACTGAAAGCTGTAGTAGCGCACCACCAGAGAAGAGATTGATTAGACCGAAAAGGCCGCCAGATTGAACTTGTGATAAACATTCTTGGACATTGCTATATGAAACACCAGGAGTTGGCACTACAGAACCAAAGCGAAATAGCGCCATGATTGAGAGAGTAAAGAAGATCTTCTTTCGAAGGTCCGGTGTTTTAAAAGCCTTACCAAATGCTGAAAGCATTAGATCTTCTCCTACTCGCTAACTTCTAATATTTCTGGTTTGTCCTTATAGGACTTTTGTTGAACCGCCTGCAGCAGCAATCTTTTCAGCAGCGGATGCTGAGAATGCATGTGCAGTTACATTTACCTTTACGCTGATTTCGCCATTGCCAAGTACTTTAACAGGATAGCTATCGCGAACTGCGCCAGCTTTAATTAAATCTGCAACAGATACTTCGCCACCCTTTGGGAATAGCTCATTAATTGTTGAGACATTAACAGCCTGATATTCAACGCGCGCTGGGTTCTTAAAACCACGAAGTTTTGGCAGACGCATTACTAGTGGAAGTTGTCCACCTTCGAAACCAGCACGAACTGTGTTACGTGCACGTGTTCCTTTGCCGCCACGACCTGCAGTCTTTCCCTTAGATGCTTCACCGCGACCCTTACGAGTCTTAGCTTTCTTAGCACCAGGTGCTGGACGTAAATGATGAAGTTTTAGCGTCATTTTTATTCAACCTCCTCGACCTTGATCATGTGGCGAACTGCATGAACCATGCCACGAATCTCTGGACGATCTTCTTTAACAACAACATCGTTGATTCGCTTTAAACCAAGTGAACGCAAGGTGTCGCGTAACTCTGGCTTATTGCCAACCTTCGAACGAATTTGAGTAACTTTCAAACGTGGCATTACGCACCTACCTTGTCGGTAGCTTTATCAGTTACCTTCTCGCTTGGTTGTTGCGCTGCACGAATAATCGCAGCAGGAGCAACATCTTCTAATGGACGGTTACGACGCGCTGCAATTGTTGATGGAGCCTCGAGTTGCTTTAACGCAACTGCAGTTGCATGCACCATGTTGATTGCATTGTTTGAACCGAGTGACTTAGTTAGTACATCTGTAATTCCTGCGCACTCAAGTACTGCACGAACTGGACCACCAGCGATAACACCGGTACCAGGAGCAGCTGGACGAAGTAACACAATGCCCGCAGCCTTTTCGCCTTGAACTGGGTGCGGAATTGTTCCTTGAATACGTGGCACTTTGAAGAATGACTTCTTCGCCTCTTCAACTGCCTTTGAAATTGCTTGTGGAACTTCCTTGCTCTTTCCATAACCAATTCCAACTAGACCGTTGCCATCGCCAACAACTACCAGAGCTGTAAATGCGAAACGACGACCACCTTTAACAACTTTTGATACGCGGTTAATAAAAACTACGCGTTCGATGTATGGGCTCTTCTCGCGAGGTGAATCTTCGCGACGATCGCGACCGCGACCACCACGCTTTCCGCGAGCGTCCTCTTTGCCAACTTCTTGTGAAGTACTAGAAGTATTTGTATTTTCAGCCATTAGAAGACCAACCCATTCTCTCGTGCGCTATCAGCAAGTGCTGCAATGCGACCGTGGTACTTATTTCCACCGCGATCAAAGACCACTTCTGAAACTCCAGCTTCTTTGCCGCGCTTAGCAATTAGCGCACCAACTTCTTTGGACTTTCCAGTCTTATCTGCAGATGACTTACGTAGCGCATCTTCCATAGTTGATGCGTATGCAAGTGTTTTGCCTTGTGAATCATCAACAATCTGCACAAATAAATGACGTGCAGAGCGAGATACAACTAAACGTGGACGCGCAGCAGTTCCGGCAATCTTCTTACGAAGACGGAAGTGACGGCGAGCGCGAGCATTAGTTGCCGAACCCTTACGAACCTTTACTGAGATTCCCATTACTTCTTACCTGCCTTTCCAGCCTTGCGACGAACTGGTTCGCCGAGAAGACGTAAGCCCTTACCCTTGTATGGATCTGCTTTACGTAATTTCTTAATCTTTGCAGCGGTCTCTCCGACTAACTGCTTATCGATTCCAGTGATAGTTAATTCAGTTTGTGAAGGAGCCTTGAAAGTAATTCCTTCAGGAGCTGGGAAGAGAATTGGATGTGAGTAACCAAGTTGAAACTCAAGATCCTTGCCCTTTTCAGCTACACGGTAACCAACACCAACGATGTTGATCTGTAATGAATAACCATTTGTTACGCCTTCAATTGCATTTGCAATCAAGGTACGTGATAGACCATGAAGTGAACGTGACAAACGCTCGTCATTTGGACGAACTACTGTTAACACATCGCCTTCTTTTGAAACTTTAATTGGTTCTGTAATTGCAACTGAAAGTGAACCTTTTGGTCCCTTAACTGCAACATCTTGACCATTGATTGTTATTTCAACACCTGAAGGAACGTTGATTGGCTTACGACCGATACGTGACATCTGCAATCACCATACGAAGGCGAGAACTTCTCCGCCTACGCCCTGCTTGTTGGCTTGCT
>CAYYFI010000041.1:0-9724 GCA_964471265.1 uncultured Actinomycetes bacterium
CGTGTGCAAGTCTTGGATATTCGTGGCCACCAAAGTTACGTTGAGAAATCTTTCCCTCTTTGGTGCGATCAAATAGCGCGCCCCAATACTCCAATTCCCAAATACGCTCTGGCGCTTCTTTTGCATGAAGCTCTGCCATGCGCCAGTGATTTAAGAACTTTCCCCCACGCATCGTGTCGCGGAAGTGAACCTGCCAATTATCTTTATCGTTCACATTTCCCATTGCCGCAGCTGCGCCGCCTTCGGCCATAACGGTGTGGGCTTTGCCGAATAATGATTTACAGATAATTGCCACAGATAAACCAGCCTCGCGAGCTGAAACTGCCGCACGTAAACCTGCGCCACCTGCGCCAATAATTACCACGTCATACTTAAATCTTTGAAGTGTCATCTATAACTCCTAGAAGAAATAAAAGTTGGTAATTGTGCCAGCGGCAACGAGGCGGACATATAAATCAGTTAAGGCAACACCAAATAGTGAAACCCAAGCAAAGTTCTGATGCTTCTCATTTAACTTTGAAACCCAACCCCACATCTTGTATCTGATTGGATGCTTTGAAAAGTTACGTAAACGTCCACCAACAATGTGGCGACATGAATGACATGAAAGTGAATAACCCCAAAGTAACGCCGCATTAATTAGCAACACAATGGTGCCAACTGACATGTGGCCCCACTCTTTATGTTCATCGCGGAATGCCAAAAAAGCATCAAGGGTAAGAATTGCATTAAAAACTAATCCAGCTAAGAAGAACCAACGGTGGCCATTTTGAACAATTAATGGCGCTTTGGTTTCACCGCTATATGACTTATGTGGTTCTGCAACTGCACATGCAGGTGGTGATTGCCAAAATGAACGATAGTAAGCCTTACGGTAGTAATAACAAGTCATGCGAAAACCAAGTGGGAAAATTAAAATAAATAGCGCTGGTGAGATTGCTAAACCAAATAAAACTACATGACCAAATGGCGTGCCAAAGAGCGCTGATCCATCAACACAATCACTCGAAAGACAAGGTGAATAAAAAGGTGAAATCAGTGGTTCGGCAAAATAGAACTTCGCTTCAAATGCTCTAAAAGTTGCATAGATAATGAATGCAACTAGAACTGCAACGGTAATTGTTGGTTGTAACCACCAACGATCAGTGCGAAGCGTTCTAACATCAATTTTGGCGCGACCAGGGGAGAAAACTCCTGCCATTTTGTGAAGCCTCCGTGAGAGATAAGGACAGGGCTAAGTCTGCTCTTTTGATTAGGCGACGCGCTATCTGAGAAATGCAAAAAGCGCGTGTAGTTAGTCACGCGCTTTTCTCTTACGAGCGGAGGGCGTGGGATTTGAACCCACGAAGGTTTCCCTTGCCGGTTTTCAAGACCGGTGCACTCGGCCGCTATGCGAGCCCTCCGTGGGGTAATTTATATGGAATTAGGCTGGATTCAAAATTCGTAAAATTAAACCGCTTTTGCGGCAGCGATTCTTAAAATAGTTAGTGCAGCTAAGCGAACTGTTCGATTGTCAGATGTATCAATTGAAGCATCGATTTCGGTGATGTCGAAATTATTAACTCTTTTATCTAGCGCAATTTTATAAACTAAATTGAGTAATTCATTTGCAGAGATACCTCCAGGCAACGAAGCAGGAGCTGCAGGAACCTCTGCTCTATTGCAAACATCAATATCAATATCCAAATAAATATGCGTGCAATTACTTAATTGTACAAATGCAGCTTCTACTATTGAATCTAATGAAGCTTCATCTATTTTGTTACGGTGAATTACTTTGATACCAACTGATTTAGCTCGCGCTGCATAAAATTTAGAGTTTGCAAAATCATTAATTCCAATCTGCACAATTTGATTTCCTGGTAATCCCGCATCCAAAAGTTGTTTGATCGGAGAGCCATTGGAAACACCGTCTCGTAAATCATGATGTGCATCCAGAGTAATCAAACCAATTTTTGCAAATTCTATTCTTTTCGCTAACGCACTCACACCAGAATAAGTTATCGAGTTATCGCCACCTATAAGCACCAATGTTTTGTTATCAAATTTGGAAATATCATCGATGCTGACACTCTGAACATCTGGATTCTCTAAATCTCCCAAATCGACTGCCGTTAGTTTTTCGGCTAAATCCAAATCAGCTTCTGCGAAATAGGTGGAATATTTAAGTAACGCTTCTCTAACTGCATTCGGAGTTAAAAATGATTTATTAGGAGTTATTGCGCTCTTTGATGCGCCCACTCCCAAAATTGCAAAATCACCATTATTGCCACTTTTAAACCAGTGTCCGGCGCGCATCCAATGAGGATCGTTATGTAACTCCATTTACGCCATGACTCCTGACAGAAGAAACCTTTTCGGATAGCCTTTTGCTTCGGAGGTAATAATGCCAGCAGAAGTCGTGATTGGAACAGATGGTTTAACGCCGGATGCTCTAATTGCTATTGCGCGAAATCACGTAAAAATTTCGATTTCAGCTGGCGCGTTTGAAGCAATCGAAAAATCTCGCGCCATTGTTGATTCACTTGCCGCAAGTGAAATTCCGGTTTATGGAATCTCAACTGGTTTTGGTGCCTTGGCACGTAAATTTATTGATGAAGATAAAAGGGTGCAGCTACAAAAATCACTTATTAGATCGCACGCTGCAAGTTCTGGCGAAATTGTAGAGACTGAAGTAGTTCGCGCGATGATGGCGGTCAGACTTGCCACTTTGTGCCGAGGTTTATCTGGAGTACAAAGCAAAACTGCCTCAGCATATGCCGCGCTCTTAAATGAAAATATCACTCCAGTAGTTCGTGAATATGGATCTCTTGGTTGTTCCGGAGATTTAGCTCCACTATCTGCATGTGCACTTGCAGTAATGGGCGAAGGTGAAGTGATCAATAAAAATGGTGAAATTACTTCAGCTGCGAGCGCTTTAAATGCAGCGGGTATCAAGCCGGTTGAACTTTCCTCAAAAGAGGGACTTGCTTTAATTAATGGCACCGATGGAATGTTGGGACAATTAGTACTAGCAATTAATGACATTACAAAACTGCTTAAAACTTTAGATATCACCACGAGTTTAAGTGTCGAAGCGCTACTTGGTACCGATAAAGTTTTTCAAAAACATCTACATGATTTAAGGCCGCAAGTAGGACAAGGAAAATCGGCAGCTAATATCGCAAAATTATTAAGTGAATCCCCGTTAGTTAAATCCCACTCTGGAAAAGATGATGGCCGAGTACAAGATGCTTATTCCTTGCGCTGCGCACCGCAAGTAGCAGGTGCTGCACGTGACACCGTGTCTCACGCTGCAAATGTTGCAGCGCTAGAACTTCAATCAATTATTGATAACCCAATCGTGCTAACAAATGGTGAAATCAGCAGTAATGGAAATTTTCATGGCGCACCAGTTGCATATGTTTTGGACTTTCTGGCCATCGCGATTGCCGATGCCGCTTCGATGTCAGAACGAAGAAGCGATCGTGCATTAGATGAAAATCGCTCCTTCGGTTTGCCACCATTTTTAGCGGATGATCCCGGCGTAGATAGCGGCATGATGATTGCGCAATACACACAAGCGGGATTGGTATCTGAGATGAAACGGTTGGCAGTTCCTGCTTCAGTCGATTCCATTCCTTCATCTGCGATGCAAGAAGATCACGTTTCAATGGGCTGGCATGCCGCTAGAAAATTGCGTAGATCGATTGATGCCTTTACCAGAGTAATTGCGATTGAATTAATGATTGCATCGCGCGCTGCTGAGATGCGAGCACCATTATTACCTTCACCCGGAACCGCAGCTGCAATTAAAACTTTGCGCACCAAAGTTGCTGGGCCTGGAAGTGATCGTTGGTTGACTCCTGAAATTGAAAATTCTGTTGAGTTAGTTAAATCTGCTGAAATTTTAAATTCCGTAGAGAAAGTGATTGGTCCCTTGTTATGAGTAGAGTAATTCATTCTCCGCATGGAAATACTTTGTCAGCTTTAGGTTGGCAACAAGAAGCAGCGCTACGGATGTTGCAAAATAATTTGGACCCTGAGGTAGCTGAACGACCAGAAGATTTGGTTGTTTATGGTGGTACTGGTAAAGCGGCGCGTGATTGGAAATCTTTTGATGCGCTTATTCGAACTCTCAAAACTTTAAAAGCCGATGAAACTATGTTGGTGCAATCAGGTAGACCGGTTGGAGTTTTTCAAACACATGAATGGGCACCGCGAGTTTTAATTGCAAATTCAAATTTAGTTGGCGATTGGGCAAATTGGCCAGAATTTAGAAGACTTGAAGCTGCTGGTTTAACAATGTATGGCCAGATGACGGCAGGTTCTTGGATTTACATTGGAACTCAAGGCATCCTGCAGGGAACTTATGAAACATTTGCAGCAGTTGCGAATCAAGATTTCGGTGGCACGCTTGCTGGAACTATCACATTAACTGGTGGAGTTGGTGGTATGGGTGGTGCACAACCACTTGCGGTAACAATGAATGATGGTGTTTGCATCTGTGTAGATGTAGATGCCACTAGATTACAAAGACGTGTAGATCATCGCTATTTAGATGCATGGACTGATAATGTCGAGGAAGCCATTGAGATCGCTACTAAAGCAAAAGCTGAGCGCCGGGCTTTTAGTATCGGTTTATTAGCAAATGCCGCCACTATTTTCCCTGATTTTCTAAAACGAGGCGTGCCAATAGATATTGTTACTGATCAAACTTCTGCACATGATCCTTTCTCGTATCTTCCCGAAGGAATCTCAGTTGAAAATTGGCAGAGTGAAATTAAACGCGATCCGGAGGGATTTACTAAACGCTCTCGTGATGCGATGGCAAAACAAGTTGAAGCCATGGTCGGATTTAAAGATGCCGGCGCTACCGTTTTTGATTATGGAAATTCAATTCGCGGTGAAGCAATGTTGGCTGGTTATTCACGCGCTTTTGATTTTCCTGGCTTTGTCCCTGCTTACATTCGCCCATTATTCTGTGAAGGTAAAGGTCCATTTAGATGGGTTGCATTAAGTGGAGATAAAAAAGATATCGCCGCTACCGATAAAGCAGTATTAGAACTCTTTCCAGATAATGAACCATTGCATAGATGGATTCGTAAAGCATCTGAAAAAGTTGCCTTCCAAGGTTTGCCTGCTCGCATTTGTTGGTTAGGTTATGGTGAAAGACATTTAGCTGGTGAACGTTTCAATGAAATGGTGGCTAAAGGTGAACTCTCAGCACCGATTGTGATTGGTCGCGATCATTTAGATTGTGGTTCGGTTGCTTCTCCTTATCGCGAAACCGAAGCGATGTTAGATGGATCAGATGCAATTGCCGATTGGCCACTTTTAAATGCACTAGTTAATACTGCATCCGGCGCTTCTTGGGTTTCCATACATCATGGAGGCGGCGTTGGTATTGGACGATCAATTCATGCTGGCCAAGTTTCAGTTGCAGATGGCACTGCACTTGCCGCAGAGAAATTGCGTCGAGTACTAACCAATGATCCAGGTATGGGCGTAATTAGACATGTTGATGCTGGATATGAATTAGCGGATGAAGTTGCCAAAGAACGCAAAGTGCGAATTCCAATGCAAGAAAGCTAATAGAGAGCTAGTAGATTGCTAATGACTAGCACTGTAATTACCAATATTGGCCAATTAATCACTAATTCCAGCCCAGATTTAGGTGTTATTGAGAACGCAGCACTGGTTATTGAAGCTGGAAAAGTAGTGTGGAGCGGTCCAAATTCGAGCGCCCCAATTGCAGATAAAAATATTGATGCACAAGGTGGTGTGGTCACACCTGGTTTTGTAGATTCACATACACATGCCGTCTTTGCAGGTGATCGAAGTAAAGATTATGTAGCCCGAATGTCAGGTACTAAATATGCAACTGGTGGCATCAAAACCACGGTTGCGGCAACTCGGGCCGCGAGCATTGCTGAATTGAAAAACCATACTCAAGCACTTCTACGTAAATGTAAAAGTCATGGCACAACCACTGTAGAGATTAAATCAGGATATGGATTAAATATTGAAAGTGAAATTAAAATTTTGCAAGTCGCGCAAAACTTCACAGATGAATGCACCTTTCTTGGTGCTCATGTCATTCCTGCCGAATTTGAAATCAATCGCGCCGGCTATGTGGATTTAGTAAAAGGCCAGATGCTTGATGCGGTCTTGCCTTACGCTAAATGGATAGATGTCTTTTGTGATCACGGTGCTTTTACGGTTGATGAAGCGCGTGAAATTTTAAGAGCTGGAATTGCCAAAGGTTTAAGTGGACGAATTCACGGCAATCAATTAGGCGATACCGGCGGCGCAGAATTAGCTATTGAATTAAATTTGGCATCTGTAGATCACGCAACAGTTGTTTCTGAAAAAACTATTGAAGCGCTTGCAAATAGTAATGTAGTTACAACTTTTCTACCTGGCGCCGAATTCTTTACTAAATCAAATTATCCAAATGCACAACTTTATTTTGAGTTAGGTGCCAAGGTTGCCCTCGCAACTGATTGCAATCCCGGCTCTTCGTATCTGACTTCAATGCCAGTTGTAATGTCACTTGCAATAAGAGAGATGGGTTTTACCCCAGCAAATGCACTATATGCCGCGACCATGGGTGGTGCTGCAGCCTTAAAACGCACTGATATTGGCCATTTAAATGAGGGTGCAAAGGCAGATTTAGCTATTTGGAGCGCTCCAAGTTACGAGCATATTCCTTATCGATTTGGCGAAATTGATTGCCAAGTTTTATCGACTGGGAAGTTTTAATAACTCTTCTACAATCTGCGCGACTCCATCTTCATCACAAGGCGGCGCAGTAGCTGTGGCATATTTAATTCCATCTGGATGACCATCGCTCATGATGTAAGAACGTCCCGCAAATTCCAACATTGAGAAATCATTTGGATTATCACCGAATGCAACTACATCTTCGCGATCAATTTGTAACCGCTCACAGATTGTTGCCAAAGTGTCACCTTTAGAGACGCTATGCGCGCTAATTTCGAGTAGAGATTCCCAAGGATTGGAATGTGTCACAGTAACGATATCTCCGACTTCACGCTGAGCTACTGCTAATAATTCATCTGAATTAAATAATTTATCTGAGCCACGCGCTAATAATTTGATAGCGCCATTTTCGATGTAATCCAAAATGTCATCGACGCCAGATTCATCAACTCCAATATCCCAGCGCGCTTGATATTTTTTCTCTCGGCGAAAATCTCCGTGATTTTCGAAAGCGAAATGAATTTCAGGAATTGCGTTACGTAATCTGGTAATGGTTTCTCTTAAATCTGCGGGCGTAATTCGCCACTCTTCCAAAACTTTCTCGGCCTGTAAATCCCAGAGTTGTCCGCCATTACTACAAATTGCCTGACCAAAATTAAAAGCCTCTTTAATTTGGCTCATCCAACGCGGTGGTCGACCGGTAACAAAGAAAATTTTGATTCCAAGTTCGTGAGCGCTAGTGAGCGCAGCAATGGTGCGCTTTGAAATTGGAGCAGCATGCGGACAGATTGTTCCATCTAAATCTGTGGCAATTAATTTAGGTCTAAAACTCACTTAAGCACTTCAAGTTTCGCAGTGCCCATGTAGTCCTGAAGTACCTCTGGCACATTTACTGAACCATCCGCATTCTGGTTATTCTCTAAAATCGCCACAATCATGCGGGGAACCGCCACCAAAGTGCCATTTAAAGTTGCCAGCGGTCGAGTTCCGTTCTCGTCTTTCATGCGAATATTCAAACGACGCGCCTGAAATTCGGTGCAATTAGAGGTACTGGTGACTTCGCGATAGGCATTCTGAGTTGGAATCCATGCTTCAATATCAAATTTGCGATTTGCCGATGATCCTAAATCTCCAGATGCAATATCTAGAACTCGATATGGAATCCCCATTGCATTTAAGAAATCTTTCTCCCATTGCAACAAGCGTTTGTGTTCGGCTTTTGCATCTTCTGGCTTTGCAAATACAAACATCTCAACTTTTTCAAATTGATGCACTCTGATAATGCCGCGAGTATCTTTTCCATAAGATCCGGCTTCGCGTCGAAAACATGGTGAGTAGCCGGTATATCTGATTGGTAATTTAGCGGCATCAAGAGTTTCATCCATGTGATAAGCCGCAAGTGGAACTTCCGAAGTTCCAACTAAATAAACGTCATCTTTTTCAATGTGATAAACATTTTCCGCGGCTTGGCCTAAAAATCCAGTACCTTCCATTGCCGGCGGGTTTACTAATACTGGTGGGATTACTGGAATAAAGCCAGCTTTGGTAGCTTGCTTAATTGCGTAATTGACTAACGCCAATTCAAGTAGCGCACCTGGGCCAGTTAAATAATAACTGCGAGCGCCGGCAACTTTGGCGCCACGTTCGGTATCAATCGCACCAAGTAATTTTCCTAATTCGACGTGATCTTTTGGTTCGAAATCAAATTTGCGTGGCTCGCCAACATGTTCGATTACTTTGAAATCAGCTTCCCCACCAATTGGCGCTTCTGGATCTAAAACATTAGATAGAAGTTTTGCAATGTCATTTGTTTGTGCTTCTAAATCTGCACGCTTCGCATCAGCTTCCTTTACCTGCGCCGCCAAAGTTTTTGCTTTCTCAAGTAGCGCCGCCTTTTCATCGCCTTTTGCAGCACCTACTGATTTTGAAAGCAAATTCTGCTCGGCACGCACGGTTTCAAAGGCAGAGATCGCTTCACGTCGTTTGGTATCAATTTCTAGTAAGCGGTCAACTATAGATTCATCTTCTCCGCGGCCACGCTGCGATGATTTAACAAGCTCCGGATTTTCGCGGATCAACTTGATATCAATCATATTGCGCGCCCCTTTCTTACTTCATTTAACCAATCGTTAGAACTCTTAAAGGCTTGATCGCTACTAGATTTAGTTGTAGTTGGTGCAACTTTATCTGCGCGAGGATATGAACCAAGAAAGCGTATATCTTCACAAATTCGACGAAGTCCAGTTAACGCATCGCCAACTCTGGCATCATTAATGTGGCCCTCTGCATCAATAATAAAATGATAATGGCCAAGTTCGCGGCCAGTAGGACGTGATTGGATAAAAGTTAAGTTAACTCCGCGAACTGCAAATTCAGTTAATACCTCTAATAAAGCACCGGCATGATCAATTCCAATAAATGCCGCAAGTGAGGTGCGATCAAATCCAGTTGGTTCTGGAAGCGCGCCTGGTTTGGAGACTAAAACAAATCGGGTGACTGCGCCATCGGCATCACCAATATTCTTGTTTATTACAGTCAGTCCATAAGTTTTTGCGGCCACCTCTGAAGCAACCGCCGCATCAAATTGACCATTTGCCAACGCTTCTGCAGCGGCAGCAGTCGAGTTAGTTGAAATGATTTCCGCATTTGGATAATGCTTCGCGATATATTTTCGGCATTGTGCTTCTGCATGTGGGTGGGTTGCGATTTTTTTAATCTCTGTATCTTGATCACGAACCATTAATGCAAATGTGACTGGTAACAAAACTTCGCCAACAATTATTAATGGCTCGCCAATTGCTAACTCATCTAGAGTTCTAGCCACGACGCCTTCTACTGAATTTTCAATTGGAACTAAGGCAAATTCTGCTTGATCGCTTCGGACTAGATCTAGCGCTGCTGTTACATTAGAACAAGGAGTTAATTGATCAGAGCCGCCAGTAATGGTGCGCAGGGCAGCTTCGGTAAAGGTACCAACTGGGCCGAGATAGGCGTATTTACTCACCTGCGAATTCTACCC
>CAYYFI010000042.1:0-6536 GCA_964471265.1 uncultured Actinomycetes bacterium
AATCGCACTCTTTTTGAAATCGCAGATCGATTAGAGAGCGTGATGTGGGATCTAAAAAAGATGTTTCCGAACCTGGATTGGTTTAGCGCGGTTGCATATAACGCGATGCGCATTCCTACTGCTTTTTTCACCCCGATTTTTGTAATGGCTCGAATTACAGGTTGGGCGGCACATGTTATTGAACAGCGAGCGGATGGAAAGATTATTCGTCCATCAGCAGAATACATTGGACCTGAAGATTTGCAATTTAAGAAAATAGAGGAGCGCTGAGTGTCATCTCATATTGTTAAGACAAATCAACCTTACGATCAAGAAATTCAAGACATTGTTGATTATGCGCTTAATTACGAAGTCAAATCAGAGTTGGCATATAAAACTGCTTGGTCAGGAATGTTAGACACAATTGGTTGCGGATTAGAATCTCTGGAATATACGGCTTGTACAAAATTATTGGGCCCATTAGTTGCAGGTACCAAAGTAGAGAATGGGGTACGCGTACCTGGTACAAATTTCGAATTAGATGTGGTGCAAGGAGCTTTCAATATTGGTACTGCAATTCGATGGTTAGATTTCAATGACACCTGGCTTGCAGCAGAGTGGGGACACCCAAGTGATAATTTGGGAGCAATTTTGGCGGTGGCAGATTGGTTAAATAGAAGTGGCCAGAAGAAATTAACTGTTAAAGATGTTTTAACTGCGATGATCAAAGCTCACGAAATCCAAGGATGTATTGCTCTTGAGAATTCATTCAACAAGGTTGGATTAGATCACGTAATTTTGGTGAAAGTAGCTTCAACTGCAGTGGTCTGCCAGATGATGGGTTTAAGTAGAGAGCAAACTTTGGCTGCCGTTTCCCTTGCTTGGGTCGATGGACAATCTCTAAGAACTTATCGCCACTACCCAAATGCTGGTTCACGAAAATCATGGGCAGCAGGAGATGCCACATCTCGCGCAGTAAGACTTGCGCTGATGGCAAAGGTAGGAGAGATGGGAGTGCCATCGGTACTAACTGCAAAGACTTGGGGTTTTTACGATGTTTCTTTCAAAGGAAATAAATTTAAGTTTCAGCGCCCATATGGCACTTATGTAATGGAAAACGTCCTTTGGAAGATTTCGTTTCCCGCTGAATTTCATTCACAGACTGCTTGCGAAGCAGCGTTCACGCTTCACAATTGGATGAAAGCCAATGGCAAGAGCAGCGATGACATTAAGAAGATAACTATTCGCACACACGAAGCATGTATTCGCATCATTGATAAGAAGGGCCCGCTAAATAACCCAGCTGATCGTGATCACTGCATTCAATATATGGTGGCAGTTCCTTTGATTTTTGGGCGATTGACTGCCAAAGATTATGAAGATGAAATTGCGGCAGATCCACGGATTGATGCATTACGAGAAAAGATGCAATGTGTCGAAGATGCTCAATTTACTGCCGATTATCACGACCCAGAAAAACGCTCTATCGCAAATGCCATGACTATCGAATTCAATGATGGCAGCAAGAGCGATGAGATCGCGGTCGAATATCCAGTCGGCCATAAGCGCCGGCGCGAAGAAGGTTTGCCATTGCTGGTGGATAAGTACAAACGCAATTTGCGTAGAATTTTTAACGACGACCAAGTAGCAAAAATAGAAGCGGCCACACTTAATTTTGAGAGTCTAATGGGACTTGCTGCCGATGATTTCTTGAGTTTATTTGTAAAGAATTAGCCATGATTGTTGCGATTTCACTTCTGTTGATTCAGGCAGTAATTCTCTACTTTGCATTTATCGGTGTTAAAAATGTATTTGTCGGCCAACTTGGCGGTCAAGGTCTAGCCACAATTAGAGATTTATTTAAATATGCAGCTTTATTAATTGCAGTCATAATTACTTGCTTGGGTCTGGCAGGTTTGCTTACTCAATTAATCGACAATACCTCAAGCTCTATAAACGATAAGTTGGATGCCGCGAGGTGGTTATCTTTTGTGGTGGTGGGCATCCCGATAATTGCCGTAATTTACCGGTGGATTAAAAGAGATTTTACAAAAAATCCAGATTCCAGTTTCGAACCCGCTTGGCAAATCTATTTGCTTTCTGCAACTTCCATCGCACTCTTTCTTTGGTTTATTCCGTTAACAAACACGCTGGTTTGGTTCGCAGGTGGGTCGTATCGACCGAAATCTTTAGCACAGGAAATCATCGCCTTTGGAGTTTGGTTGGTGCACTTAGCTCTGATTAGAAACCATCGCACATTAATTGTTAATTTTCATAGATTCTTAGGTTGGTTTAGCGGCGCAATCGGATTAGTGGTTGCCTCGATCTCAATTATTGATTATGTAATTTCAAAAAATACAAACCTAATAACCGGGCCGCTCCAGTTTAAGGAAGCTCTTATTTTGGCGATCGTAAGTTTGCCGGTTTTGCTTTATTACTGGAGTGATTTTGAAGGTTCAGCTTCAAATTTTGAAATCAGGTTTTATCGAACTTTTGGCGGCATGGCCGTACCCATACTTTTCTACACAATTGCGGGTACTTTTGCGATTCACCAATTTTTGTCTTGGAATTTTGATACCCGATACCAAGATCGCGCTACTTTTTTTGCAGAGGTACCGCAGCAAATTGGAGTAGTTATCGTATTGATTCCAACTATGCTTTATTTTAGAAAATTGGTAGCTGGTGTTGATCGTGATGATGTAACAAGAATTTTTCAGTATTTAATCTGTGCAGGCGGGGCATTTGCAATTGCACTCGGTACTGGCGCAATTACCGCGGGACTTTTGGATAAGACTGATACCGATGCAATTCTTTTTGGTATCTCGATTTTAATTGTGGCTAGCTACACCTGGTATCGCCAATGGAGCCATTGCCAATTTGCGGTAAATATAGATTTTGAAGGTGAACATCACTCGCCAATTAGGAGGATCTATCTTTTAATCGCAGTAGGAGTGCCAACCTTGATTTCAATTGGCGCGGCTACCTGGCTTACCTATAGATTATTTGAAGCCTTGCTAGTTGGAGGAGTGGAACGTCTTAAATTTGCGCAACCAACAGGATTTTTAGTAGGCGCAGGGATAGTGGCTCTGTACCACTTAAGAGTTGCTCGTAAAGAGCGCGAATTAAATTAATTTAGTGGGACGCGAATTTTGCTTCCTGCAGCAAGATCACTTGAAGTTAAATTATTAACTTTAATAATTTGATCAACAAGTGCGCGAACATCGCCACCGCCATTTAATGCTTTAGCGACCGACCAGATGCTCTCACCAGGCGCAATGGTCACCACTACATATGAGTTAGCTTTAGTTGGAATATCTTTCGATCCAGCGCCAGCTTGCATCGCAAAACCGGCACCAAAGACGGTGGTAAGAGAGAGGACCACAAGGAAGCGGGCCAGGCGAATATTTGCTTTGCGGCTTCGTTTAATTTGACGGTTTTGGCTCATGGTCTCTTGCTCCTGCTTTTCTCCACTTAGGAGCCCGGGGAAGGTTTCCTGAAGTTTCGAACACCTGTTCGAATAAGAGAACCATAAAGCACCCCTACGACAAAGGTCAAGAAAATTTCGAACAAATGTTTGAATTTTTTCGCAATATGTGTCACCCTTAGGCCATGACAGATACATCGGGCCTATCCCCACGCCAGGTCAAGATCCTTACCGCTATCCAGGAAGGTATCCAGAACAACGGCTACCCACCTTCAATCCGTGAAATCGGGGCAGCGGCAGGGCTCTCTAGTTCAGCCTCAGTTCAGTACCAACTTAAAGCCCTCGAAGAGGCCGGCTTTATCCGCCGCGATGCCGCCTTAGGTCGCGCCATTGAAGTTGTCGAAGGCGATTCAAATGTCATCGCTGATCGCTCTCGCCAGATTCCATTGGTCGGACGCATTGCCGCCGGTGGACCAATCTTGGCCGAGCAACACATCGAAGAGACCTTCCCGCTTCCAGAATCAATTGTGGGTAGCGGAGATTTATTTATGTTGAAAGTAGTCGGAGATTCCATGATTGATGCAGCAATCTGCGATGGAGATTATGTAGTGATCCGCTCCCAGAAAACTTGTGAAAAGGGCGAAATTGTTGCGGCCATGATTGACGGTGAAGCAACCGTAAAAACTTTTACTCGCAAAGAAGGACATATCTGGTTAATGCCAGCTAATCCAGATTATCAACCAATCAATGGCGATAATTGCGAAATCTTAGGCAAGGTAACCGCAGTTCTTCGCAGCGTCAAATAGTTTCAAAGCGGTAATCTGACTAGGTGCGATTACCTAGTCGAATAGATTTTCCGGAAAGTAAAGCGGAATTTCGCGAAGATTTAATTGCAGGAATCACTGTAGCAATTGTGGCGCTGCCACTTGCGATTGGCTTTGGTATCACCTCGGGTATGAGCGCGGCAGCAGGGATTTCTACGGCAATCATTGCTGGATTTATTGCAGCACTGCTTGGTGGATCCAGGCTGCAGGTGAGTGGTCCAACTGGCGCGATGACCGTGATTTTGATTCCAGTAATTGAAAAGTACGGAGCTTCAGCAATTCCAGCGCTAGGAGTTATGGCTGGTTTTATCGTGGTTTTGATGGGCTTTCTCAAAATGGGAACGCTAATTAATAAAGTCCCACATTATGTAATTGAAGGTTTTACGCTTGGAATTGCCATCATTATCGCGCTCCAACAACTGCCTATGGCTTTAGGAGTTGCAAAAGGGGCAGGAGAGCGAACCCTGCAAATCGCATTCAATACCGTTAAATCCGGTGCCTTTAATTATGCTGCCATCGCAGTTGTGATCTGCACATTGTTTTTTAAATTTAATTTCGAACGGGTGCTTAGATTACTTAGAATCAAAGCATACATTCCAGCAAGTTTTGCCGCCTTACTTTTTGGAACCACGGTCGCAAAAATGTTTTCACTTGATGTAAAAAATATTGGTGAAATCCCAAGGAATGTCGCGGCATTTACCGCACCTGAATTTACCAACTTAAATAATTTTCTAAATTTAATCTGGCCAGCGCTAATGATTGCCTTACTAGCCGCTATCGAATCGCTGCTTTCAGCTCGTGTGGCAGATTCAATGGCACATATTCCAAAAGAGAAGCGGCTCGAACCAGATCAAGAACTATTTGGTCAAGGAGTAGCCACTGCGCTTGCCAGTATTTTTGGAGGACAACCAGCTACCGGTGCCATTGCACGCACTAGCGTAAATGTGCGATCACATGCACATAGTCGAATGGCGGCTATGGTGCATTCGCTAGTTCTGCTTATTATTATTTTGATTGCTGCGCCGTTATTTAGTCAGATTCCGGCTGCCGCAATTGCAGGAGTCTTAATTGGAACTAGCATCAGAATATTAAATCCCGCTAATTTGAAAGAGTTATTCCGGACTACAAATTCTGAGATCTTTATATATGTAGTCACGGCGGTAAGCACTATCGCAATTGATTTAATTTGGGGAATTGCCATCGGCATCACAGTGCATTTCCTGCTAAAGCTTAGAAAATCCAGGGAAAACTCGAAAAAAGGCTGATTTTTCGCGATTTTTTAGAAATCTAGGTAGCCTTTCCTGCCTATGCGCAAGCTTTTTTCCCTGACCGCATCGGTGGCGCTGGCACTGTCGCTGCTACCGGCAGCTTCGGCTGCGCCAACTTCGGCCCAAGTTCAAAAGCAGGTCAATGAACTTCGCGATGAAGCGGCTGGTAAATACGAAGCTGCAAATGGAATTAAGTATCAAATTTCAAAGCTACAGCGCGAATTAAATGGATTAAAAGCCGGCGAAGCTGCCGCAAATGCCAAAGCTGATTCTCTTAAAAAAGAGATCTCCAAAATGGCAGTCGAGAATTATAAAAATGGTGGCCTTGGAAATGGCTTAGAACTTCTTTTATCAAGAGATCCAGCAAAGTATTTATCTGATGCGGCGATGTTAGATGTTTTAGCTCAACGTTATTCAACCAAACTGCGCCAATTACAAACTTACAAACAAGGTTTGCAATCTAGTCAATTAGTGGTCTCTGATCGCACTGCGCAATTAAAAGCAGCGCAATTAAGGCTCGAAAAACAAGTGGCTGCAGCAAATGCTGCTTTAAAAAAGGCCGAGAAATTACTTGCATCTTTGAAAGCTGAAGAGCGGGCTCGTTTAGCTGCAGCTGACGATGCCGAACAAGCAAAGATTTTGGCGGAATCAAAACGTTTGGCTGCGCTTTATGCAGGCGGTTCAACTAAAGGTGCGATTGCACTTCGATACGCACTTGATCAATTGGGCGATATCTATGTTTGGGCTGGCGCAGGACCAACTAAATGGGATTGCAGCGGATTGACCATGCGTGCATTTCAAAAGGCGGGAGTATCGATGCCGCACTTTGCGGCTG
This sequence comes from uncultured Actinomycetes bacterium, assembly GCA_964471265.1. Lineage (GTDB taxonomy): Bacteria > Actinomycetota > Actinomycetes > Nanopelagicales > Nanopelagicaceae > ZLKRG08. The sequence goes on from CAYYFI010000042.1 coordinate 6,331, forward strand.
CGCAATATAGATTTGGAAAGAGCATTCCATATAGCGCAATTGCACCTGGCGATTTATTATTCTTTGGTCGACCAATTAGCCACGTGGGAATTTATTTAGGTAAAGGCAAGATGGTGCATGCACCGCGGCCAGGCAAACGAGTAGAGATCGCGCCATCAAGTCGCTTGGGCTACAAGGTCTTTGTAGGCGCTAAGCGTCTCTAATCT
>CAYYFI010000042.1:6636-9607 GCA_964471265.1 uncultured Actinomycetes bacterium
CCGCGTGTCGCGCGAGCGCATCCCATTTACAAGCCTCAACTTATGCTTTATGGTTCTCTCACTTGACCCCAACATATAGTGGTTGCTCCCAAAGATTTTTCCATTAGTTGTGGTCGGTAAGTTTGTAAGGTAAGTTCGCCCACCCAACACGTGAGAGGAGCAAAGCGCGATGAATTGCCCATTCTGCAAGCATGACGATTCCCGCGTGGTCGATTCCCGCGTGGTTGAAGATGGCTTACAGATCCGCCGCCGCCGTGAATGCCCTGAATGCGGCCAGCGCTTCTCAACCCAAGAGATCACTATCCTGAACATCATCAAGCGCTCAGGAGTCTCCGAAGCCTTTAGTCGCGCAAAAGTAATCAACGGAGTTCGCAAGGCTTGCCAAGGTCGCCCGGTCTCTGAAGATGATTTAGCGCGATTAGCTTCAAGCGTTGAAGAGACGCTTCGTAAATCCGGACAGGCCGATATCGAAGCGCATGAAGTCGGTTTGGCGATTCTTGCGCCACTTAAAGAGTTAGATGCCGTGGCTTACCTGCGTTTTGCCTCGGTATATCGTAACTTTACCTCCCTTGCTGACTTCGAAAGTGAAATTTCACTACTTCGAGAATTCCCTCCAGTAAATCTTTCAGAAGAAATTTCTTCAAACGGTTTAAACGTTGCAACCCCGCGCAACGCAGCAACAAAATAAAACATTCGCAACTAGAGAAAGAGCACCAATGTCTGACACGGTCATCAATCGACCTTCAAGCGGTACTAGCAAGGGATCATCTGCAAAAGATGTTTTCTCACACAACACTAAGAAGGGTAAAGGCTTAACAATTGAACGCCTTTACACCAACGAAGGTGTTCATCCATATGACGAAGTTACGTGGGAACGTCGTGATGTAGTTCAGCAGAACTGGAAAACCGGTGAAACTGTTTTCGAACAACGTGGGGTGGAGTTTCCTGATTTCTGGTCAATCAATGCATCGACAATTGTTACCACTAAATATTTCCGTGGTGCACTTGGTCGCGAAGATCGCGAATGGTCTCTTCGCCAAGTAATCGATCGCGTGGTACTTACCTACACCAAGGCAGGTAAAGAACATGGATATTTCGCAACAGATAAAGATGCGCAAATTTTTGAACATGAATTAACACATATGTTGTTACATCAAGTCTTTAGCTTTAATTCACCAGTTTGGTTCAATGTTGGTACCAACCAACCACAGCAGGTAAGCGCATGCTTTATCTTGTCTGTAGATGACACCATGGATTCAATCCTTAACTGGTATCGCGAAGAGGGAATGATTTTCAAAGGTGGATCTGGTGCTGGTCTTAACCTTTCACGTATTCGCTCTTCAAAGGAATTATTAAAGTCTGGCGGAACTGCTTCTGGCCCAGTTTCATTTATGCGTGGCGCTGATGCCTCTGCCGGAACCATCAAATCAGGTGGCGCTACACGTCGCGCTGCAAAGATGGTTGTTTTAGATGTAGATCATCCAGATATCGAAGAATTCATCGAAACCAAGGTCCGCGAAGAGGACAAGATCCGTGCGCTTCGCGATGCAGGTTTTGATATGGACTTAGGTGGCAAAGACATCATCTCTGTCCAATACCAGAATGCAAATAATTCAGTGCGCGTATCTGATGAATTTATGGCAGCTGTCGAAAAGGGCGAGAAGTTCGGTCTGACTGCACGCGCTACCGGAGAAGTAGTTGAAGAGATTGATGCACGCGCACTATTTCGCAAGATGGCCGAAGCGGCTTGGTCATGTGCAGATCCAGGAATTCAGTACGACACCACAATCAATGATTGGCATACCAATCCTGAAACCGGTCGCATCAATGCATCAAACCCATGCTCTGAGTACATGTCGCTAGATAACTCATCATGTAACTTGGCTTCACTTAATCTGATGAAGTTCCTAAAGAGTGATGGTTCATTTGATTCACGCACATTTTCAAAAGCAGCAGAGATGATCATTACGGCAATGGATATCTCAATCTGTTTTGCAGATTTCCCAACTGAGGCAATCGGAGATACCACCAAGCGTTATCGTCAACTAGGTATTGGTTATGCAAACCTTGGTGCGCTTTTGATGGCATCTGGTCTTGCATATGATTCAGATGGCGGCCGCGCACTTGCAGGTGCGATCACCTCACTGATGTCAGGTGTTACCTATAAGCGCTCAGCAGAACTTGCAGGCATCGTTGGTGCATACGATGGATTTGCACGTAATGCACAGCCACATGCACGCGTAATGCGTAAGCACGCATCAGCATCTTCTGCGGCAAAGAGCTTTTCCACCATGGATGCAGATGTTTGGGCTACGGCAAATAAAGCTTGGGATGAAGGTTTGGCAATCGGAGATAAGAATGGTTGGCGCAATGCGCAGATCTCAGTGCTTGCTCCAACCGGAACCATCGGTCTAATGATGGATTGCGATACCACTGGCATCGAACCTGACTTCTCACTAGTTAAGTTCAAGAAGCTTGTTGGTGGCGGATCATTACAGATCGTTAACCAGACCGTCCCACAGGCACTTCGTAAACTTGGTTACAACGAAGAGACCATTGAAGCGATTGTGGAATACATCGCCGCAAATGGACACGTTATCGATGCGCCTGGCTTAAAGCTTGAGCACTATGACATCTTCGATTGCGCACTTGGTAAGCGATCAATTGCGCCTATGGGCCACGTTCGAATGATGGCAGCATGCCAACCATTCCTATCTGGTGCAATTTCAAAGACAGTTAATTTGCCAGAAGATGCAACTGTTGAAGAAGTTGAAGATGTTTACTTCCAAGGTTGGAAGCTTGGCCTGAAGGCGATTGCAATCTATCGCGATAATTGCAAAGTTGGTCAGCCACTATCTGATGCAAAGGCAGAGAAGAAGGAAGCAACTGCAGTTGTTGAAGCTACTGCTGCTCCAGTTCGTAAGCGCCTTCCTAAGTCACGTCCATCTCGCACCACCTCATTTAATGTTGG
>CAYYFI010000043.1:0-9002 GCA_964471265.1 uncultured Actinomycetes bacterium
AGGCAGCTCCAAAGCGCCGCAAGAAGGCAGCAGCTAAGAAGGCAGCTCCAAAGCGTCGTCGCAAGAAGGCAGCAGCTCCAGCAGCAGCTCCAAAGAAGCGTCGTCGTAAGAAGGCAGCAGCTAAGTAATCTTCTGATTACGTTTAGAAAAACCCGCCACTTTATGTGGCGGGTTTTTCATTTAAAAATAATTATTACTCTTTAAATTCATCTCGCAGATTGCGTTCTACCTTTTCAAAGATACCTTCAATATTTGCTTGATCTGCTTTGTTTATTTGATCAATAAAAATTTTACGAATACTTGCCACATGATCAGGCGCAGCTTTCACAATGGTGTTCCAACCTTTGGTTGTCATTACCGCCCAAGTGCCGCGTTTATCGGAATCACATTTTTGACGTACTACCCAACCTTTGCCTTCCATATATTTAATGCGATGGGAAAGGCGACTTCTAGAGAGGATGGTCCTGTCAGCTAAATCCGACATTCGTAGTGAGCGATCTTTGGCATCAGATAGGTGAACCAAAATTTCATAATCCGAATTAGATAACCCATGAGCTGCCAAGTCATCATCCAGCGCTTCAAAAATTCTTCGGCTGGCCACAATGTATTTACGCCAGGCAGACTCCTCGGTTGGAGTAAGCCATTTGACGCTCTTGCTCATAAGCAAATTCTATTACATTTTAGCTATTTCGTTGAAAGTTCAACTATCTTGAAAATCTGCTTCAGGTGACGAGCAGATGCCTGAAGCAAGATAAATTAACGCCATGAAATCTGGCATAGATCCCAATCTCCTTGATACCGCGACTCGTCCTCAAGATGACTTATATAAATATGCAAATGGGGCCTGGCTTGCTACCCATCAAATTCCCGAAGATCGCAGCAATTCCGGGGTCTCCTATGAACTCTTTCTCCAGGCTGAGGCGCAAGTTCGCTCAATTATCGAAGCTGATCAAGGAAAAATCGGTCGTCTTTATAACTGCTTTATGAATACCGAGAAGATTGAGGCAGACGCAATCAATCCCATAAAGCAGAATTTGGCGAAAGCCGATCAGATAGATGATGCCAACTCGCTGATCGCCACCATCTCGCAATTGGAGATTTCCGGAGGGCCAGGGCTCTTTGGTGCATTCATCTACCCTGATGTTGGCAATTCAACTCAATATGCAATCTATATTTACCAAGGTGGCCTATCGCTGCCCGATGAGGCTTACTATCGCGAAGCGCAATTTGCCCCAATCCGTGAGGCTTTTTTAGAGCATGTAAATAAGATGTCAGAAATTTCTGGAATCGCAATTGATGCCGAAGCGCTTTTGAAATTAGAGACTCAAATTGCTTCCTTGCACTGGGACCAAGTCAAAGATCGAGACGCGCTTGCTACCTACAACAAGATGAGTTTTGCAGATTTGCAAAAGTTGACTCCAAATTTTGATTGGAGTCTTTACATAAAATCTGGAGAGATCCCGGCCGATAAATTCAAAGAAATTGTGGTTCGTGAACCATCCTTCTTTGAAGGCTTATCAAATATGTTAGGAAATTTTGGAGCAAAGGAGGCAGAGAGTTGGCGCAACTGGCTACGTTGGCACATTCTCTCTGGCGCAGCCGGTTATTTAAATGAAGCCTTGGTTAATCAGAATTTTGCCTTCTACGCCACCACTCTTGCTGGTACTCCAAAAATTCGCGAGCGCTGGAAACGCGCGATCTCCTTTGTAGAAAGTGCTCTGGGTGAAGAGATTGGAAAAGAGTATGTAAAACGCCATTTTCCAGAGAGCTCCAAAGCGAAAATGAAAGTACTGGTACAGAATTTACTAAAAGCATATGAGATTTCAATCAAAGAGTTGGATTGGATGACTGAGGAGACCAAGCTAAAAGCGCTAGATAAGTTAGCGAAATTCAATGCCAAGATTGGCTACCCAGATAAATGGCGCGATTACCGCGACTTAGAAATTGTCGATGATTTACATACCAATCTGGCCAATATCGCAAAATTTGAACGTGACTATGAGCTAAACAAATTGGGTGGGCCCATTGATCGCGATGAATGGGGCATGACACCCCAAACAGTTAATGCTTACTACTCTCCTGGATTTAATGAAATTGTCTTTCCGGCTGCGATGTTGCAACCGCCCTTCTTTAATCCTGAAGCTGAAGATGCCGCTAACTATGGCGGTACCGGAGCGGTGATCGGCCACGAAATCGGACATGGTTTTGATGATCAAGGTTCTCAATATGATGGCGATGGCAATCTGATTAATTGGTGGAGCGATATAGATCGAGCAGAATTTGAGAAGCGAACTGCAGATTTAGTTGCGCAATTTAATGAACTCTCGCCTACCGCAGCCCCTGATGTAAAGGTGAATGGTGCTTTCACGCTAGGTGAGAACATTGGAGATCTAGGTGGCATGAATATCGCCATCAAGGCCTATCGTCTTTCGCTAAATGGCGCTGAAGGGCCTGTAATTGATGGCTTTACTGCCATGCAGCGCTTCTTTATCTCACATGCACAAGGTTGGCGCCGTTTAATTCGCCCGGAAGCTGCCAGATTAAGAATCGCAACCGACCCACATTCACCAGATGAGTTGCGTTGCAATCAGATTGTGCGAAATCTAGATGAATTTTATGAGGCCTTTAACGTTACTGAGAGCGATCAGCTCTACCTAAAGAACCGAGTGCGAATTTGGTAATTTTAGTAACGGTATCTTTGCCCCTGTGAGTTTTAAATTCGAGATAAAGAAAGAAGTGGGTTCTGCCCGCGTCGGCACTATCTCGACTCCGCACGGAGAGATTCAAACTCCTACCTTTATCCCGGTCGGTACTAAAGCGACCGTTAAATCAGTACTTCCTGAATCAATGCGCCAACTAGGTTCGCAGGCGATTCTGGCTAATGCCTATCACCTTTACCTGCAGCCAGGTCCAGATATTTTGGATGAGGCAGGTGGCGTTGCCAAGTTTATGAATTGGGATGGCCCAACCGTTACCGATAGCGGCGGCTTTCAAGTGCTCTCTCTAGGAGTGGGCTTTAAAAAAGTTTTAGCAATGAACGCCGATACCTTTCGCGCTGATGATGTAATTGCTGATAATAAAGAACGTTTAGCGCATGTTGATGATGAGGGCGTAACTTTCAAATCCCATTTAGATGGATCGATGCATAGATTTACGCCAGAAATTTCCATGCAGATTCAACACAAAATCGGCGCTGACATTATGTTTGCATTCGATGAATGCACTACTTTGCATAACACTCGGGGATATCAGAAGAAGGCTCTGGCGCGAACTCATGCCTGGGCGATTCGCTGTTTGGATGAACATAAGCGGTTGACTGAACTGCGCCACGATAAGCCATATCAAGCGCTTTTTGGCGTTATCCAAGGCGCCCAATATGAAGATTTACGTCGACAAGCAGCACAAGAGTTGGGTGCATTGGAATCATCAGGAATTTCATTTGATGGCTTTGGTATTGGTGGCGCCTTAGATAAAGATTCACTTGGCACTATCGTTAAATGGGTTAACGAAGAATTGCCTAAAGAAACGCCAAAGCATTTATTGGGTATTGGCGCACCGGAAGATCTCTTTGTCGGCGTTGAAAATGGCATCGATACCTTTGATTGCGTCTTAGCATCAAGAATCGCACGTACCTCCGCGGTTTACACAATGGAAGGTAGATTCAATGTCTCAAATGGCCCACATCGCCGTGAATTTTTTCCAATCGATGAGAATTGCGATTGCTATACCTGTCAGAACTACACCCGTGCCTATCTAAATCATCTATTCCGCGCTAAAGAGATGGTCGCAGCCACCTTAGCAACAATCCATAATGAGCGATTTATAGTCCGTTTGGTAGATCAAATGCGCGCTGCGCTATTAGCTGGCACTTTCCACGATTTAAAGCAAGAGTTTTTAGGCCGCTATAAGCATAAATCTGGCCAAGCTACCGATTAATTATTTTTTAATTTATTATTTGATTGAATCTTTAATTAGTTTGGGATCATCGCTAATTAAAGTATCTACTCCCCAACCAGCTAAACGTTTAGCAACTTCTGGGTCATTAACGGTCCAGACATACATCTGTTGACCACGTTTATGAACTTGATCTACCCACTCTTTGGTAACTAGCTTCCAATATGGCGCGACTATGTCCGCGTGAAATTTAGGAACATAATATTTCTTCTCTAGTAGCTGCACTTTTCGACCTGGGAAATTTCGCATTCGCCACACAGCTCGGGGATCAAATGACATAAAGCTCATATCAATCTTTGGCTGCAATTGATCAAGCTCTTCTTTTAAACGCTTCTCTAACAAGCCTTTAAATTTCTGCGGATGTTTGGTCTCAATCAAAACATCCTTACCTGCGCCCATTGCAATCTCCATGAATTCAGTAAACAGCACAGGTTTTGGTGTGGCCTGACTAATCTGCGCCCAAGTCATTTCATGAACATCGCCGCTCATATTTGAAGTGCGATCCATGGTGTCGTCATGCCAGCAGAAGAGTTTTAAATCGCTAGTTAAATGTAGATCGCATTCAAAGCCATCGCTTACCGGAATCGCATTTACATAAGCTTCACGACTCATCTCAGGATATTTAGCGGAATATCCTCGATGCGCAATTACTCGGGTCATTTGCGAAGCCTAGCGATACGCGCTCTGGCAAACTTCTGACTTGGCGATTCGTGTCCCAAAATGGCACTTAAAAATTCCAAAATTACCCTGGATAATTTCAGCCAAATCTTGCCCCGTTTTTTCAATCCTAAAAGTGCCCGATCTCTTGGATCTAAAGTTGCCACTGCGGCATTTGCAAAAATTGTAAATGGAATCAGGCCCAATTTAGTAAAGGGAGGTTTCATAATAAATTTAATTACATTCAATGTGGTTTCATTTGCCATCAGCTCTTTTTGTCGAAATTCCTCTAATTTGGCTTCTAATTGCGCCACAGACATTGGCGCGTCATCCAGCCCAAGTGGCACCGCACTCTGTGCCCACTCTTTTACATATTGATCTGCTGAAGTTTTAAATTTATATCCCAACATTTCATAAGTTTTCAAAAATCCATCGGTGAAGGCGCAATGTACCCACATTAAGTATTCGCGACGTTTTGCGGCATATTCATGCATCTGGCCATCTTTGCCAAGATAATTGCCGGTAACGTGAGCATGCATTTGATTTACTCGCTGAGCCTCTTTCTCAATAAATTCTTTCGCCCCAAAAGATGTAATCGTTAACCATTTGGTAGTTCCAGCTAACCGCCCAAGTGGATCGCTTTGATATCTAGAGTGTTCAGCAACGCCGGCAAGCGCTGCTGGATGCGCAGCTTGCAAAAGTAGCGCGCGTATTCCTCCCACAATTGTGGAGACGCAGCCATGTACCTCCCAGACCGCAGAATCTGGTCCGAAGTAACCTTCATCTTCGCCTTCAAGCATTTGAAATGCCCACTTTGGAGTGCCATCTTTCGAACCTGAGACCACTTCACGAAAACGATCAGCTAATGGCTTGGTCAATTTGAAATTACTTAAATCAGGCACCTGCGAATTATTGGCTATCCCTTAAACTTTCGCTATGACGCAAGACATCTATGCGAATGAAGCAAAAGAAAAATGGGGCGATACTGACGCCTACAAAGAGTCTCAAAAGCGCCTAGCTAGTTATTCAAAAGATGAGATTGCTACAGCTCAATTAGCCATGCAAAACGCCACCAATCAGGTGTTAACTGCCATGCTAGCGGGGCTACCTGCCAATAGTGAAGCGGCCATGGCAGGCGCTGAAGCCCACCGTAAATCCATTAGTGATTATTGGTATGAATGCAGCTTTGAAATACATAAAGGTTTAGCCACCATGTATTTGGCTGATCCTAGATTTACTGCGCACTATGAGAGTCAACAGGTAGGTCTAGCTAAATATATTCATGATGCCATATTGGCTAATGCTGCGAAAAATTCTTAATATTACTTAAGACGCACTAATAGGTAAGCCAGTAATCCTTCATATATTTCTCGCCCTCATCGCAGAAGAAAGTCACTACTGTTTCTAAATTGTGCTCTTCTTTTAATTTCTTGGCGGCAATTAAATGCGCGCCAGATGAAGGGCCGACGAAGATTCCATGAGTACGGGCAATGCGGCGCATCTCTTCGATTGAATCATGCGAGTGAATATGTACAAAGCCATCGATTTCATCTTCGTGGCGTTGAATAATTCCAGGCACAAAACCATCAGAGATACCTTCGATTAAATGCTTCTCAACTTCGCCGCAAGCAATTGTGCAAGATTCCGATGGCTCTAGCGCATAAATTTCACAATTTGGGTTTACTGCTTTAAAAGCTTTACCAACACCAATAATGGTTCCACCAGTGCCTACGCCACCTACGACTAAATCTGGTTTGGCAGGAAGTTCTTTTAAAATCTCTTGTGCAAGCCATTCAGTATTTTCATTTACATTCCACTCATTATCAAATTGCTGAGGCGCGAAGTAGCCAGGTTCTTTTCCTAAACGTCGGCACTCTTCCAGCGCTTCATTTACATGGAAATCACCAATGGTTCGCACTTCAGCTCCGAAAGCTTTTGAAATCGCAACGCGCTCCTGTGATAAACCAGTTGGCATCACTACCAGCATTTTGTATCCCTTAACTGCCGCAACCATGGACATCGCATTTCCGGTATTGCCAGAAGAAGCTTCAACAATAGTGTCGCCTGGCTTTAAAAGACCCTCTTTTTCAGCTCTTTCAATCATGTACTTTGCAATACGAGCTTTGATTGATCCTGATGGATTTAAATATTCCATCTTGATCCAGATGCCTTCAATATTTATTAATGGCGTATTGCCGATGGCATCAAGGATGGTCTTCATTGAACCTCACTAATTTGGCGTTTAGCTTTAGCAAGCCACTCAGGATTAATAGTAACTCCCCACCCTGGTTCCGCGGGAATACTTACTTTGCCATTGGAAACTTTAAAAGGATTTCCCAAAAAGAGGCCGACTTGCCATGGATAGTAATCCTCTTGTTCAATCGAGAATTCTAAATATTTTCCAGGGTTTGAAATTGCGCCGAGTAAATGCATAGTGCAAATAGTGACCAGAGAGAGATTGGCGCTATGAGGTGTTATTGGCATACCTGCTTGATTTGCCATTTCAACAACTTTAAGTGTTCGATAAATGCCACCCATATACATGACATCAGGTTGCAGCACATCAACAGCACGCATATCAATCATTCGTCGCCAAGTTGAAAGATCCCAGTCTTGTTCGCCACCGGTTACATCAATTTCTAATGCATCAGTAACTTCTTTGGTCTCTTCTAATTCCCAATATTTGCAAGGTTCTTCAAAATGAGTAATTCCAACTGATTGCAACATCTTGCCAACTTCTATTGCTCGTCTAGGTGAAAAACCGGAATTACCATCAACTAATTTAGAAATTCCATCGCCTAGTGCTTTTGAAACTACCGGCGCTACTTCTTCGGTTCGGCCAGGCCATTCGTCAACATCATTGCCACATTCAGCACCTACGCGCCACTTAAATGCATCAAAACCAAATTCATCACGAAGTTTTACAAATCTCTTGGCTTCCTCTTGCGGAGTAATGTCGCGTTTCATTGAAGAGGCGTATGCTCGTAATTCTTTTGGAGCCCCTCCGAGCAATTCGACCACTGGCTTGCCAAGTGCTTTACCTTGCAAATCCCATAACGCAGTATCTAAGCCTGCATTAGCGCGACAACGATAGCTCCCTGGAAATTTATGTTCTTTAGCTTCTACTCTATTAATTAGGTAGCCAATATCGTCGGCTGACTGACCTAAAACCCATGGCGCAATTTGGCGATGCAGCACTTGGGCGGTGATATCTGCGTTGTAGGTTGAAGTCTGACCCCAGCCTTCTAAGCCTTGATCAGTTTTAACCTTTACAAAACAGACAAATTCATCTGTATAAGTTTCAAGTGAATGAATATTTCCAAAATTCATTTTACAAAGACGGCAACTTTGTCTGCTGAAACTTCAACCGAAGTACCTGGCAGAAGTCCTGAGGCATCTTGAGATTCCATTTGAGCATTTATTCTGCTGCCATCTGGCATTACTACCATGACTCTGCAAATAGATCCGAGGAATGAGGTAGAAACTACTTTCCCATCTCCGCTCTTATTTGCTTTGACAGTAAGTGACTCTGGGCGAATCAAAGCTACGCCATCTCCAGATGTGATTGAACCTGGCAATGTATTGAGAGAGGATCCAAATGCTTTCAAACTTCCATTTGATACTGAAACTTTAACTTGATTAGTTAATCCCACGAATTCAGCTACGAACGCGGTTGCTGGTCGATCATATAGTTCTGATGGAGCCGCAATTTGTTCTAATAGACCATTGCGCATAACTCCAACACGATCTGCAATTCCGAGCGCTTCTTCTTGGTCGTGAGTTACAAAAAGTGTTGTAGTTCCAAGTTCTAATTGAATTCGACGGATTTCTTCTCGAAGTTGGGTGCGCACTTTTGCATCTAGCGCAGAAAGTGGTTCATCCAAGAGCAAAACTTGTGGTGAAATAGCCAGAGCGCGAGCTAACGCAACGCGCTGTTGCTGGCCACCAGACATTTGATGTGGATAGTGATTTGCATGGGTAGCAAGGCCTACTAGTTCTAATAATTCACCTGATCGATCATTACGTTTATCAGTAGAAGTTTTATGTGCTTTAAGTTTTAAGCCGTACTCCACGTTTTCACGAGCTGTCATATGTGGAAATAGTGAATATGCCTGGAAAACCATGCCCATATTTCTCTTGTTTGGAGCAACATGTGTGATGTCTTTTCCGTCAACAATGATTTGACCGCGATCTAATTCCTGTAAACCAGCCAATGCACGTAGCGCGGTGGTTTTGCCGCAACCTGAAGGGCCAAGTAGCGCTACAAATTCGCCTTTCGCGATATCCAGAGTAAGTCCGTCTAAAGCTTTCACTTTGCCAAAGTGCTTAGCGATATCTACTAACTGTACATAAGATGAACTCACGCATCTTCCTTTCGTTTACGCAACATC
>CAYYFI010000044.1:0-5985 GCA_964471265.1 uncultured Actinomycetes bacterium
ATATATAAAGTAATTAGTATCAACGGTTAGTCCGCCCGCTAAATCATTTAACTTCGGTAGCTCAGATTGTTTCCACATCACAACTAGAGCCACAATCACAGTTAAAAATCCTCGGACTAAGTCCATTCTTAAGATGATTTTTCGGCGATCAAAACGATCTGAAATTACTCCGGCAAAGAGAGTAAAAACCAACCATGGCAATCTGGATGCGAATCCAACGATTGCAATTAGTAAAGGTGAACGAGTAACGGCAGATGCCAGCCAGGGATAAGCCACGCTAGTGATGCCATCACCTAAATTAGAAATAGCTGATGCCGACCAAAGTCGCCAATATTTAGAGCCTAATTTTCCAATCGAATTCACTTTTTTAGTCATGGATTGCTTCTGCACTATCTCCGAGTGATTTTATAAATTGCCAACTAAATATAGAGACTACAGTAGCTAACGTGCCACCGATTAACCATGGTGTTCGCAAATGAGTTTTTGCAACAACTCCACCGAGAAATGATGCAATCGGCATCATGCCCCAAACCAAAGTTCTACGAGCGCCGTGTATACGACCATATAGTTCTTGCGGAATCATTCGTTGATAAGTTGACATTAATAAGATGTTCCAATGTGGTAGCCAAAATGCATTTATGGCATTCGGAATTAACAGCCACCAGATATTAGGCACCAAACCTTGAAGTAAAATAGTGATGGATGAAGTAAAGATTGCAATAGCTAGTGTTAAACCGCGACCAATTGCCGTGGCAGTTTTTGGTGCCATGAGCGCTCCTAAGAGCACCACCAGTCCATTTAAAGTAAGTAAGAATCCAAATTTTTTCGGATTCAAACCCAGATCTTCGACAAAGTAAAGAATCATGGTGGAGCTAGCAAAAGCCCAACAAAACCCAATAGTTGTAGTAATTAATACTATGCGTCGCAATTGTTTATGATTAAAGAGATAATTGATGCCAAATTTAATGTCTTGTACAAACCCCTTCTTTGCAACCACTCGATTTTTATTCATTACAGCTTTGGGTAACGGAATTGAAACGCACAAAATTGCAGCGACCAAGAACCCCAGAGAGTTTGCGATAAATGGCGCAGCGATTGCGGTTGCGTAAAGCAAGCCACCAATAGGTGCGCCAATAAAGTCTTGGAAAACTGTGAAAGTCATTTCCATTCGAGAGTTTGCTTTTTCTAATTTTTTATCCTCAACAATTGCAGGAATCAAACTCTGCGAAGTGGTATCAGCAAAAACCTCACAGATACCGACAATAAAAGTAATTAAGTAAAGCCAAAAAATAGTGACCCGATCAGTGGCAATTAAAACTGATAGTAGGGCAGCGATCAGCATTCGAATTGAATTGGTAGTAGCAAGTGCCAAACGACGATCAACGTTGTCAACAATTGCGCCAATCGGAATTGCAAAGAGTAACCAAGGCAACATCGCTAGTGCACCAATTATTGAAATTAAAACTGGATCGCGAGTTAGAGTGATAGCAAGTAGCGGGAATGCAGTTTTGCCTAATCCATCTGCAAGGTTCGTAAATATGTTCGCAGCCCAGAGGCGTTTGAATGCAGTTTCACTGGACATTTAATGAAGTCTAGCCTGTCCACTGAAATGTGAAAACTATGGGAATACTAAAGAGATTTAGATGTAAAAAATATCTGAATCATTAGTCTTTTTAACATCTTCAATTACTACACTGTTATAAGAAACTCGGGCATCATCTGCAATATTTACGGGACCTAAAATCTTGGCACCTGCACCAATAATTACCCGATTACCAATAGTTGGATGTCTCTTACCAGTTGCAAAACGACGAGCTCCCAATGTGACGTTGTGGTAAAGCATGACGTCATCACCAATTTCTGTGCTCTCTCCAATGACCACGCCGATTCCGTGATCAATGAAGAAGCGACGTCCAATTGTTGCCCCAGGGTGAATTTCGATACCAGTTCGACGTCGTGCCCGATTAGAAAATATACGAGCTAATAATTTGATATTTCGCTGCCATAACCAATGCGAAATTCGATAATTCCATATTGCATGCACGCCTGGATAAGTTAGAAATACTTCTAATTTATTTCGGGCGGCAGGATCGCGTCTAAGCGCAGTCTCTAAATCTTCTTTGATGCTAGAAAGAATAGACAATTCTTAATCCATTAAATCTTGGTAGAGCACGGTTGATAAGTAGCGTTCACCGAATGAAGGAATAATCACGACGATTATCTTGCCAGCAAACTCTGGACGTTTGGCAATTTGAGTCGCACCCCATAATGCGGCACCTGATGAAATTCCAACTAAAAGTCCTTCTTCCTTAGCAGCGCGACGTGCATATCCAAGTGCTTGTTCATTTGGTGCATCTAATACTTCATCATAAATTTTGGTATCTAGAATCGGTGGCACGAAATTAGGACCAATTCCTTGAATGGGATGACCTGATGGTGAACCTCCATTAAGAATTGGTGACGCTGCTGGTTCTACTGCAAAAACTTTTATTTCTGGATTCTTCTCTTTTAATACTTGGCCGATACCGGTAATGGTTCCGCCGGTACCAATACCTGCAACTAAAGCAGCTACTTTGCCATCTGTATCATTCCAAATTTCTTGAGCAGTGGTTTTACGGTGTATTTCTGGATTGGCAGCATTTTCAAATTGGCGAACTAAAACAGCGCCATCCTTTGCACCTAGTTCTTCAGCTTTCGCAACTGCACCTTTCATTCCTTCGGCTGCAGGAGTTAAAACTAATTCTGCTCCGAACGCGCGTAAAAGTGCTCGACGTTCTTTAGACATCGAATCAGGCATAGTGAGAATTGTTTTATAACCACGTGCTGCGCCAACCATTGCTAATGCAATGCCAGTATTTCCGGATGTAGCTTCAACAATTGTGCCACCTGGTTTTAAAGCTCCTGAAGCTTCGGCAGCATCTACCATGGCGATCCCAATACGATCTTTGACAGTACTTGTTGGATTATAAAATTCTAATTTTGCATAGACTTCTGCTGCTGCACCATCAGTGATTCGATTAATTCTAACAAGGGGAGTATTGCCAACAATCTTGGTGATATCGCTATGTACCTTCATTATTTCTCCTAAATTCAATGTGAGCGGAATTTTAGAGAAATGTGCTGAAAAATACTAAACGCGAACTTTTTGCAAATGGTAGTTATTCGTATCTAGAGTTAAACTAGTCTTATGGTTAATCAGATAGTTACAAATATTGAAATTAAAACTGAAAATCGTGATCGACTCACTGTTTTTTTCAGATTATTTTTATCACTGCCACTCTTCGCTTTTTTATACTTATTCCAGCAATTTGCGAGCAGTAACTGGAGTACATTGGTATTTGCATTGCCGGTGGCAGCAGCGTTAGTCGTAAGACAGGTTTACCCAAGTTGGTTATTGAATTTTAACCACGCGGTTTTTGAATTTAGTACACGTATCGCTGCGTACATGCTCATCCTTACCGATGATTATCCAACGTTTGAACGTAACCCGAAGATTGCAGTGCTATTTCCAGATGTTGAAGGTGGCAAGAAATTGAATCGCTGGATGCCACTTGTGAAATGGTTCTTGGCAATTCCTCTTTACTTAGTAGGTTGCCTATATTTATTAATGACCATGATTGCAACGGTATTAGCTTGGCTTTTGACTTCCATATCAGGCACTTATCCAGCTTGGGCAGGTGAGTTAACTTTAAATACCTTACGATTTTGGAATCGGGTATATGGGTATGCATTTATATTGGTGACAGACGAATACCCTAGTTTTTCACTAAGTTAATTAATTTTAATTACAATGCAAATTAAATTTGGTCTCGATACTTTCGGGGATATGCAAGTAGATGATGCAGGAAGACCAATTAGCGCTGCTGCGACAATTCGAAATGTGGTAGCGCAGGCGGTATATGCAGATTCTCTTGGAATTTACGGAATAAATTTAGGCGAGCACCACAGAGATGATTTCGCAATTTCAGCACCAGATACAATTTTGGCAGGTATCGCCACCAAGACAGAGAAAATCAAATTAGGAACAGGCGTAACTGTTTTATCTAGTGATGATTCGGTACGTGTTTATCAAAGATTTGCCACTTTAGATGCACTATCAAATGGACGAGCCGAAATTACCGCGGGGCGCGGCTCATTTATTGAATCTTTTCCACTTTTCGGTTTTGATCTTTCTCAA
The DNA here is from genome assembly GCA_964471265.1 of uncultured Actinomycetes bacterium. Taxonomy (GTDB): domain Bacteria; phylum Actinomycetota; class Actinomycetes; order Nanopelagicales; family Nanopelagicaceae; genus ZLKRG08. The sequence continues at coordinate 4,178 of CAYYFI010000044.1, forward strand.
TACGAAATTTTGTTTGAAGAGAAACTTGAATTATTAGTTGAACTCTTAAAAGAAACTCCAGTTAATTGGAATGGTTCAACCAGAGCACCGCTGATTAATCAAGAGGTGTACCCAAAGACTGAACGTGGTGCAATTCCACTTAGAGTTGGAGTAGGCGGGACACCTTCGTCAGTAGTAAGGGCAGCCAGATTAAATCTGCAATTAGCTATTGCAATTATTGGTGGAGATCCGGCTCGATTTGCGGCATTTTCAAATCTATATCGCCAATCAATGCAGGATTTCGGCCACCCACTTAAAGATATTTCGATACATTCACCAGGACATATCGCAGATACGGATGAGCAAGCAATTGAAGAGCATTGGCCTGGGCATCAAGCAATGTTTGGTCGAATTGGTCGAGAACGTGGTTGGTCGCCAATGACTAAAGAGAATTATTTACAAGAAGTTAAACATGGTTCCCTTTACGTAGGAGCTCCTGAAACCGTTGCTAAGAAAATGGCTTATGCTATTAAATCAGTAGGAGCCCAACGATTTGATCTTAAATATGCCAATGGACCGCAGCCACATTCAAAGCTCATGAAATCTTTGGAGCTGTATGGCACCAAAGTCATTCCTCTTGTAAATGAAATGTTGAGCGATTAAATGATTCGTGAAGCTAATCGAAATGATGTCACGGCAATACATAAATTAATTGTTGAATTGGCAATCTACGAAAGAGAGCCAGATGCAGTAATCGCCACAATTGCAGACATTGATGAGAATCTATTTGGTGAGAAACCAGTTGCCTTCTGCCACGTTGCTGAGATAGATGGGCAAATTGTGGGAATCGCAATCTGGTTCTTAAATTATTCAACTTGGCTTGGCAAAGCCGGACTTTACTTAGAAGATTTATTTGTTACGCCAGAATTTCGAGGTAAAGGTTTAGGTTTAGAGTTGATGAAAACTTTGGCTAAATTATGTGTGGAACGAAATTATGAGAGATTTCAATGGTGGGTGTTGGATTGGAATGAACCTTCAATTGATTTCTATAAATCCATTGGTGCAGAAGCAATGGATGAATGGACGGTTTATCGATTGTCAGGCAAAGCACTTAAAAGCTTTGCAGATTCATCCACTTCTAATTTTTGATGGTCAAGTAACGCCTGACCAGGATAATTTTCAGTGTGATCAAACGGATCATTTAGTTTCTTAATTCCCGACAATTGCTGCAACACAAATAATCCGCAGAATGGTGAGTAAACCGCGTTATATCCGCCTTCATGTGCAATTAGGATTTTATTATTTTTAGAAACAGACATCAAAATTTCAGTTAATTTAGCGTAGCCATTTGCAGTTAACATCATTCTGCCCAGTGGATCATAAACACAAGAATCAAAACCAGAAGCCACCGCAATAAGATCTGGATTAAATTTCCTTATTGCAGGCGCTACTACATTTTCAAATGCATAAAGGTAACCACCATTTCCGGTACCAGCAGGAAGCGGAATATTAATGTTCGTATTTTTGCCACGACCTTGACCAATCTCATCGCGCATTCCGGAGTCACGTGGATATAAGCGATCTTGGTGCAGCGAAATCGTTAAGACATCTGGATCTTCGTAGAAAACTTCTTGAGTGCCATTTCCATGATGAACATCCCAGTCAACTACCGCGATGCGAATTCCGGGGTTTTCTCTTTTTATAACAGAGAGCGCGATTCCTAGATTTGAAAATAGACAATATCCCATGCCACCTGCGCGTATCGCGTGATGCCCAGGTGGACGTACCAACGCATATCCATTATCAACTTCTCCAGCCACAATTGCTTG
>CAYYFI010000044.1:6085-8505 GCA_964471265.1 uncultured Actinomycetes bacterium
TGCTGGTGGCGTTGATGCAATTTTGATTGAAACCATGAGTGATCTGCAAGAAGTTGAAGCGGCAGTAAAGGCAGCCAAAGAAGTAGCGCCGGAACTTCCAATTATCGTCACTTTCTCTTTTGATACTAATTTGCGAACCATGATGGGTGTAAAACCTGCAGTAGCAGTAAAAACTTTGGCAGCTGAAGGTGTTCGCATAATCGGAGCAAATTGTGGTCGCGGCGTGGATGAGATACGAGTTATTGCAAAAGAATTAACTGAGGCTCGTCCGGATGGAGTTTTTATTATTACTCAATCTAATGCTGGACTTCCGAAATTAGTTGGGGGAGATTTTATTTATGATGGCACTCCAGAAGAGATGTCAAAGTATGCGAAAGACATGAAAGATTTGGGTGTAAATGTAATTGGATCTTGTTGCGGCTCTTCTCCAGCGCACACCAAAGCGATGGCAGCTTCTCTCTAATGGCGCTCGCAGTTGTAACTGGTGCAAGTAGTGGAATAGGTGCAGCCACCGCCAAATTGCTTGCTCAAAATGGCTTTGAGGTGATTGCTGCGGCTCGAAGAATTGAACGACTTAATGAATTAGCCAAGACACACAAGAATATTGAGGCTATTCAACTTGATGTTACAAATCAGAAAAGCGTTGATGAACTAGTTAATTACCTGACAAATCGCCCAGTTGCATTACTGGTTAATAACGCAGGAGGCGCATTTGATTCTGCTCCCATTGAAAAAGCAGACCCAGCTATCTGGCAGAAAACTTACGAAGTAAATGTGATAGGAACGCTTCGAGTTACTAAAGCGCTACTGCCAAATTTGCGAGCCAATGGTAAAAGCCACATTGTGGTAGTGACTTCAACTGCCGGCCATGCGGTCTATGAAAATGGTGGTAGTTACACCAACGCAAAGTTTGCGGAATTGGCTCTGGCTCAAACATTGCGACTTGAATTAAATGGTGAACCAATACGTGTCACTGAAATCGCTCCAGGTATGGTCAAAACTGAAGAGTTCTCAATGGTCAGATTGGGTAACCACGAAGCAGCAGAGAAAGTTTATGAAGGCGTGGCAGAGCCACTAACCGCAGGTGATATTGCAGAGGCGATTCGCTGGTGCGCAATGGCACCAAGCCATGTAAATGTCGATTCATTAGTGATTCGTCCAGTTGCGCAAGCAGCCAACCATAAAGTACATCGAATTAAGCACTAAAGTTTTCTAATGCGCAAAGTCCTCGCAGGTTATTTGATCCATTCAATTACTGCTTTTGGCGCAATCGCTGGAATAATTTCTTTAGAAGAATTCATCAATGGAAATTATCAAAGTGGATTACTTTGGTTGATTATCTGCCAATTAATTGACGGATTTGATGGTCCTATCGCGCGAAAAATAGATATACACATACATGCAACTAAATTTGATGGTCACATACTCGACTTAGTGGTGGACTACGTAACTTGCGTCATTGTTCCAGTTGTAATGCTAATCAATTTAGAGCTATTGACTGGAAATTGGTCATTTTTCTATGCAGGTCTAATTATTTTTACTGGCGCTCTTTGGTTTGCTCGAACAGACCAAGAGACTGAAGATCATTGGTTTAATGGTTTTCCTGCCGCTTGGAATTTAGTGATTCCGACTTATTTGATTTTAGGTACCCGCGAAAGCTATGTAATTTTAATTATCGTAATACTCTCATTTTTAAGTTTGACTAAATTGAAATTTCCCCATTTAGTAAAAGTTGAATATTTGCGTCCAATTACTTGGACTTTGGCGGTAATTTATTTTGTGGCACTGACAATCCTCTCAGCGCAGTATCCGAATGGACCAAGCTCCTTAAAGCCAATATTAGTTTTATTTCCTCTTTATATATTTGCGATTTCGATTGCACACTCTTGGAAAGTTCGTCAAACAAGCGTAGAATAATTTAATGATTGAATTTGGTGCCGTAGAACTGTCACAGCAATTTTTAGTAGTTATCAATGCAGCAATCGCAGCTCTATTAGGATCGGCTATTGGTTGGGAACGAGATCGCGCTGGTAAATCAGTGGGTCCACGTACTATGGCGTTAGTTGGTGCATCTGCTGCTGCTATCGTCAACATTGGACAAATTCTTGATGTGAATGCCAAATTTGGTGATCCAACTCGTGCCATGCATGCGATTATCACCGGAATTGGATTTTTAGGCGCAGGCTTAATTTTCCAAACCAGAGATTCTGGAACTAAAGGAGTAACTACTGCAGCTACCGTGTTTGCAACCGCCGCAATGGGTTGCGCTGTAGGCCTTGGATTTCAAATTGCATCAATTGGATTAACTTTGATTATTTTAATTGTGCTTCGCTCCACTCATATGTTGGAAATTACAGCTAACCGTCGTCATGACGACGATTGATTACATCCAATACTCTTTAGCAAACCAAACTGCGCAC
>CAYYFI010000045.1:0-7839 GCA_964471265.1 uncultured Actinomycetes bacterium
TTAGCTTCGAAGAGGCTTTGCGCTGCAGTGCGAGCTAAGAAAGTAACGCGATCAACGATTTGTCTGCGTTGAGTTGATTGTGCAACTAAGCGTTCACCTTCATAAATTTCAATATCAAAATCCATGTCATAACCATTTTGAGCTATGCATTGCGCACTTGCTTGCAGTTCAGCGCCGATTGCCGCGCTAGTTACAAAATTACAATTCATTGAAATAGAAATCGTGGAAATACCGGTTTCAAAAAATTCATTTATCGCGGCAATTGCTGCTGATTCCATAAGTGAAACTAATGCCGCATTATTAACAACAGTTAAATCACCAATTCCATTTGCAGCTGCCGTGTCTCCGGGGCGCACCACCATGGTGGCAAATCCGAGCGCGCCAACAATGCCTTCTGGCATCTCATTGATCTGGGCGGTGCTCACGCCCTATTTATAACTTAAATATTGTCGGGATCGTGGAATTCTTGGGTCGATTCAATATGAATTTCGCGTTGTGTAACTTGGCCAAATTCATCGATCTCAATTGAGACTTGGCTCATTCGAAATTCTGTAACAACTTGTGGCGCTGATTGCTGGAACATGGCCGCTTGTAATTGCTGGTGAATGGATTCAATCAGTGTTTCCGGTGCTTTTTCATTGCAAGAGCGCTTCAATAGTGAGCGCATCAACTCATGAACCATCTTTTCGGCTTCTACTTCCAATTTACATGGTGCGCAGGCCGCTAAGTGGCGATCAACCGAAATTGGATCGATCTGATTAGCTTCAAAGAATTCTGGGCCATCAACAAGTAGCAATAGCGCCTGCTTAACCTGAGTACAAGGCATCTCTAAATCGTGAGCCATCATTCACCATCCTCTAAAGATTCTGGTGAACTCTTGATGTAACCGAGCTCAGTTGCATATCCAGTTAATTTCTCGCGAAGTTGTTTGCGACCACGATGAAGTCGTGACATCACGGTTCCGGCTGGAACTCCCACAATTTCGGCAATCTCTTTATATGAAAACCCTTCAACGTCAGCTAAATAAACCGCCATGCGAAACTCTTCTGGAATTTCTTGAAGTGCACGCTTGATATCTGAATCTGGCAGATTTTCTAGCGCTGAAATTTCAGCTGACTTACCTTGATCAGAAGTGTGTGATGCTGCCGCATGTAGTTGCCAATCCTCTACTTCTGCATCTGCTGTTAGTTGTGGTTGGCGTTGCGCTTTGCGATAGTTATTAATAAAAGTTGTCTGCAGAACTCGGTATAACCAAGCTTTTAAATTTGTACCCTCTTCAAATTGATGAAATGAAGCGAAAGCTTTTAAATAAGTGTCTTGTACTAAATCTTTGGCATCTTCGGGATTTTTTGTATAGCGCATGGCCGCTGCATAAAGTTGGTCGGCAAATTGCATCGCATCACGTTCAAAACGCGAATTGCGATCTGCCGGGGTCTCTTTAACCAACTCTTTAGATGCCATTTGCCCCAAGACTACAGGCAGCGCTTCTAGAACGCTCTTTGCAACCTTTTTGCGAGAGCGCGCTAGTTCCATAGCTAATTCCTTAGCTTGATCCTTAGCTTGTTCCTTATTAGAACTGTCTTTATCCGTGACCATTTGCTACTAAAACCCGTTAGGGTCATTCCTTATTCCCCGCCGCTACCCACTTAACCCACTTAACCCAATTGCGGAGCGATTTTATTTAGTTAAAAGAGAGTCTCGGGTTCGGTGATGCTAATGGGCACTGCTAATTGCGGACCATTATTGGCAACCTTATTAACTGCATCGCTTACTGGCATCGGATGCAGATGTGCAGCAGGATCTTCGTTAGACATTAAATTTATAAGTTCGCGAATATTGGAATTTTTATTATCCAGCCAAGCAGCCCATCTCTCGCGAGGCATCATCACCGGCATGCGATGATGAATTGTTGCTAACTCACCGACAGCTTCGCGGGTAATGATTGAAGCACTCTGCATAAAAACACCACTTGGGCTGCGCCAGGTATTCCATATTCCAGCAATTGATAATGATCTGCCTTCATCACTAGAAATATAAAAAGGTTGTTTAGTTTTGTAACGACCTAATTCAGTGGCCCATTCATAATAACCATCTGCTGGAATTAAACAGCGGCGAGATTTAAAAGAATCTCGAAATGTTGGTTTTTCATGAATTGATTCTGAGCGCGCATTGATCGCGCGAGATTGAGATGCACGCGCTTCTGCTTCATCAGTTAACCAAGGGCCAATCATTCCCCAAGATGCGGTTGATAATTCGCGATTATTTTGTTCATCATTTCGCACTATATAAATTTCATTGGTAGGTGCAATATTCCAACTTGCAGGCAATGCATGTTCTGGGAATTTACCAGTCACTGCAAATTCTTCAACTAAATCACGCATCTCTTGAGTTTGCGCATATCGCCCGCACATAATCAGAAGTCTACTAATCTGATTTCTGAGTTGGTATCTTCACGATAGAATTCGCCATATGACTAATCGCGAAAGTACGGCCACAAATAATTGGCCTGCGCCTTTTCGCGGCAAAAAACCAGTCGATGTTCGCGTGGTGATCCCTGGATCAAAATCTGTTACTAATCGCGCATTGATTTTGGCCGCTCAAGCCGAGGGCACATCTAAATTGCGCCGTCCACTAGTTTCACGGGATTCGGAATTAATGATGGGCGGCTTAAAAGCACTTGGTCTAACCATCACCGAAAGTTTGGAAAAAGTTAACGGTGAATCTGAATTAATTTTCAACGTTTCTGGTGGTCAATTAAAAGGGCCAGCAAAAATTGATGTAGGTAACGCCGGAACTGTGATGCGCTTCTTGCCGCCATTAGCCGCGCTTGCTACCGGGGTTATTGAATTTGATGGAGATCCAAGATCACACGAACGGCCATTAGGACCTGTTATCAAAGCGCTAGAAGAGTTAGGTATCTCGATTGAACATGGGGGCAGATATGCGCTGCCATTTAAAATGGAGAATAAATCTGGCGGGAAAATTCGAGGCGGCGAAATTGAAATCGATGCCAGCGCTTCATCTCAATTTTTATCTGCACTGCTTCTAATTGCACCAAGTACAGAATTAGGAATTACCGCAAAGCATGTTGGTGGTGCTCTGCCATCGATGCCGCACATAGAGATGACCGTGCAAATGCTCCGTGATTTTGGCGCGGAAGTCACAGTAGATAAAAGCGCTAATACCTGGCGCGTAGCTCCTGGAAAATTAAAGGCACAAGATTTAGTAATTGAACCAGATTTATCAAATGCGGCGCCTTTTATGTCTATTGCTATGGTTTGTGGTGGCTCAGTAACAATTGCTGATTGGCCGAAAGTAACAACTCAACCAGGCGATCAACTTCGCGAAATTTTTTCCAAGATGGGTGCCCAGATTGAATATATCCAGAATGGAAATAATTGGGATTTGAAAATAACTGGTGGCGCAATTCATGGCATTGATGTTGATTTACATGATGTTGGTGAATTAACGCCTGCAATCGCGGCGCTTTGTGCGTTGGCAGATTCGCCCTCTTATTTACAAGGAATTGGCCACTTACGCCTACATGAAACTGATCGATTAGCCGCGCTGCGCACTGAATTTAACGCCTTAGGTGGCGATTTCACGGAAGAACCAAGCGCGCTTCGAATCAACCCAAAACCACTACATGCAGGCATCTTTCATACCTATGAAGATCATCGTTTAGCTACATCGGGTGCCACGATTGGTTTAGTTGTTGAAGGAATTCAAGTTGAGAATATTGCAACTACGCGTAAAACAATTACGGATTTTCCAGGTCTTTGGAGTTCACTACTGATATGAAATCAATATGAGTAGACGCGATTACGACGAATCTGATGTGCGCATTCGACCAAGTCGAAGAACCAAACCACGCACCAAAGATCGCCCATCGCATGAAGATGCAATTTCTGCATTTGTAATCACAGTTGATCGTGGACGTACCACTTGTTATCTAGAGGATGGCACCATCGTAACTGCAATGAAAGCGCGCGAATTAGGTCCTAAATCGGTGGTAGTTGGTGATCATGTCCGAATAGTTGGAGACACTACTGGCAATGACGGATCGCTTGCTCGAATTGTGGCAATTGAAGAACGTAAAAGTGTTTTAGTTCGTACTGTTGATGATGCTGCGCAATTGGAACGTAATATCGTCGCGAATATTGATCAGCTAGTAATTGTGGCAGCGGCTGCCAATCCCGAACCACGCCGAGGTTTAATAGATCGCTTCTTGGTCAGTGCCTTCACTGAGGGTATCGAACCGGTATTAGTTATTACTAAAACCGATTTGGCAGTTGCGCCGGAATTTCTCTCTGAATACCAATCAATCGGAGTTAAATGTTTAACTACTGATTTAGATAGCGATTTGCACGAATTGCATGATCTATTAAATGGCAAAGTCTCTGTGTTGGTTGGACACTCAGGCGTTGGTAAATCAACTCTGTTAAATAAGTTAACGGAAGCAAATCGTCAGACTGGTGATGTAAATGATGTCACTGGTCGTGGGCGCCACACCTCTTCATCTGCATATGCAGTTGCTTTGAAAGATTTTCCTAACCGAAAAGTGAGCGCTAATAGCTGGGTTATTGATACTCCAGGAGTACGTGCATTCGGACTTTCACACCTGGATCCAAATGCAATCATCGCTGCATTTGATGATTTATTAGAAGTCACAAATTCATGTATGACAAATTGCTCACATAACGAAGCTGAATGCAAATTAAATGCATATATGGCGCCAGATGGAATCGAAATCCCGGAACGTGTAGCGCGCGTGACTAGCCTTCGCAACTTGCTTGCCGCAGGGTTAGAATAAGGAAATGGCCGAATTCGCTAGCGAAAAATATGCAGCAGATCTGCAATTAGTTCGAAAAATTGGCAAAGCTGCCGACGCCGTATCTATGGCGCGGTTTTTGGCGCAAGATTTAGTAATAGAAACTAAACCAGATTCAACTCCAGTCACCGATGCTGATAAGGCAACGGAAAAATGTATTCGTGAAATATTAGAGAACGAACGACCTGAAGATGGAATTCTGGGGGAAGAATTTGGTTCAGATATCACTGGTAAGAAACGTTACTGGGTAATAGATCCAATTGACGGAACTAAATCTTTCTTACGTGGGCTTCCAGTTTGGTCTACGTTAATTGCGCTGGTAGAAGTTACAAATGATTCCGGAATTGAAAAACATGAAGTGGTGGTTGGTTTAGTTTCCTCACCTGCGCTTGCACGTACTTGGTTTGCTACTAAGGGCGGCGGTGCATTTACCACTTTTGATTCTGCTAATACTGCTAATACTGCTAATTCTGCTAGTGGTGCAAATGTCGGTCAGCCAAGAAAAATTTCGGTTTCGCTAGTTAATAAAATTCATGATGCACACCTTGGTTATTCCGACTTTGTAGGGTTTGGAGAGCGACTACCTGCATTCCAATCTATATTTAATGATGCTTGGCGTACCCGTGCAGTGGGTGATTTCTGGTCACATATGTTGGTTGCTGAAGGGGTAATGGATTTAGCAATCGAACCATCGCTTGCGCTATGGGATATGGCGCCGCTAGATATTGTGGTGCGCGAAGCAGGTGGCTGCTTCTTTGATCTAGCCGGCAAAGATGGCCCATTTGGCAAGAGTGGCGTATCTACAAATGCTGCGCTAAAAGAGATTGTGGTGAGTCGATTAAATGGCTGAAACAAATAATGCGAATAGAAAAGTTGACGAAGCTAAAGAAGCAAGCAAGGTTGCGCTAGAACCGAAGACTTTTAAGGTCACCGGCATGACCTGTAATGCCTGTGTTAATTCAGTTGAACGATCATTAAATTCCATGCCCGGTGTTTCAGCAACCGTGAATTTTGCAGCTGAAACCGCACATGTTTTAGCTCCAGCAGAGATAAGCGGCAAAGAGATCATTAAGAAAATTGAAGCTGCAGGTTATAAAGCTAAAGAGATTGGCGATAACGAAACCATCACTTTGCATAGCAAGAAATCTGCGGTCGCGCTGATCTTTGGTCTGATTTTTACCATTCCAGTTGCGCTCTTTTCAATGAGCATGGATTTACAAATGCAATTTGGAAGTTGGCTAGTCAGTATTTTTGATTATTTCAATCTAGATATACCAACTAATAGTTTTCATCAATTGGTAAATGCGGCGCTCTTGATCCTAAGTGCGCCAGTAGTTTTGATAGTGGCATTTCCAATTCATCGTGCAGCAATTCGAAATTTCTTCCATCCGACTATGGATAACTTAATTTCGCTTGGTTCAATCACAGCTTTTACCTGGTCTATATATGCCACGATTTATGATTTAGATACCGTTTACACAGAAGTATCTGCATCTATTGTCACGCTTGTAGTGCTTGGTAGATATTTAGAATCAAGAGCAAAGCGCAGCGCAAGCAATGCGTTGCAAGAGCTTTTGAAGATTTCTACCAAAGAAGTAACCGTTAAGCGCGGCGGATTACCAATGTTAATTCCAGTTGAGCAATTGGAAATTGGTGATATTTTCGTGGTGCTACCTGGTCAGCGAATTGCTACTGATGGCGTGGTGGTATCGGGTGCATCTAGCGTAGATAACTCATTAATTACCGGTGAATCCGTGCCGGTCGAAGTTGCGCCAGGAGATCGCGTAATTGGTGCCACAGTTAATCAAAATGGACGACTAGAGGTGCGCGCAACCCGAGTTGGCAAAGAGACTGAATTTGCGCGAATTACTGCAATGGTAATCAGTGCTCAAGGTGAAAAAGCTCCAATTCAACGTTTAGCAGACCGTATCTCCGCAATCTTCGTGCCGATTGTTACCACTTTAGCAATCGCGACTTTTATTTTTTGGCGCTTCACAAATGGCGAAAGCATTGCTCGTTCTATTGAAATTGCAGTTGCAGTCTTAGTAATTGCCTGTCCTTGTGCGCTAGGTCTGGCAACTCCGGTTGCACTTTTAGTGGCATCCGGTCGTGGCGCACAGCGCGGCATTGTGATCCGCAAACCATCTGCACTTGAAACTGCCAAGCGAATTACCGATGTGGTTTTAGATAAGACTGGCACTTTAACTACAGGCCAGATGAAAGTTATTCATGCCACCGTAGTTCCAGAAGCGGCTTCGGTACTTGGTGAAACTTGGGCAAAACTTGCAACTGAGAAATCAATTTTGGAATCCGCTGCGGCAATTGAATCGCAAAACAACCATCCGATTGCAGAGGCAATTGTTAGATTTGCAAAAATTGAAAGACCATTTAACGTAAGTGATTTCCAAATTACACCTGGAGCAGGTGCAGCAGGTCGCGTAAAGATCGCTACTGATGCTGGTACTCAATCTGGCATTGTAATTATTGGTTCTGCAGCAGCGGTGGCGCATTCAGCGATGGCATTTCATCCAAAGATTGCGAAAGCGATTGCAGATGGCGAAGCGCAAGGTTTATCCGTTTCAGTTTTGGCTTGGGAAGGCGTTGCCGTAGCTGTTTTCGCAGTCGGAGATTCCATAAAATCCGATGCGCAAAGTGCAATCTCTGTATTAAATACGCGAGATATTAATGTATGGCTACTGACAGGTGATCATAAAGATGTAGCAATGAATACTGCGCATGCCGTTGGAATTCATGAAAATCATGTGATTTCTGAGGCTTCTCCCGAAGCGAAAATTAATCACATCAAACATCTGCAAGGCGAAGGCAAATCTGTCTTAATGATTGGTGATGGCGTTAATGATGCCGCAGCACTTGCCGCCGCGGATCTTTCTATGGCTATGGGAACTGGTACAGATACTGCAATTGCAACCGCCGATATCACCCTGACAAATCCAGCTCTTAAATCTATTAATGATGCGCTCGATCTTTCCAAGAAGACTTTAGGAACA
>CAYYFI010000046.1:0-7291 GCA_964471265.1 uncultured Actinomycetes bacterium
ATTTACGTGAATCGTGAATTGAAAGTAATGAACCGGTCCACCAAGACTTATATGGATGGCCCATAAGCAAGACGCCAAGGCGATCATTTCCATCGATGATTTCATCATTCATGATTCGCTGATTCTCTGTTAAATCCCAATTGCGATGTTCTAATTCGCGAAGCGATGCGATTGCAGCATCAGTTGGGCAATATGCATAATGAACTGTCGGACGATAAACAGCCTTTTCGCCTTCCCAAACAGTTAAATGATCTGGAATTGTGAATGCTTCACCATGGCGAATCACCATTCCAGTAATTTCCATATTAGGTACCCAAGAACGAACCCAAGTTTTTGCACCAGGTTGTGCGATTGCAATCTGATTCTTTGGGCCAGATTGATGCTCGTATGCAAGCGGTGGCAGCTTCTTTTCGTGAGTACCCCAACCAAGTTCTGCTGGAGCCACACCTTCTTCATATAAGCCTTCAACCGACCAAGTATTTACAAATTCATTTAATAACTTTGGCTTATCAGATACTTGAGTATCGCGTTCTGAAATATGAATAACTTTTACGGTAAGTGCTTGTGCAAGTTTTGCATAATCTTCTGCAGCAAGTGCGGACTTAATTACATCTGTAGCAATGCCATCTTGAATTGTCTTATTTGCAATATCTACAAGGGCTTTCTTAACAAGATGTGAAACTAAACCTGGATTTGCACCGTGTTCAACAATTGCAGTCGCACCTGATTTGTTCCATTTGGATTTCATTTCGCGAAGACGCATGTGACGAACGTAAAGCGTGCGATCAAGTGGATGTTTGTTATGTCCACCTTCGTAAGGATTCCACTCTTCTACTGATGTATTCAGATACAGCACGTCATGGTCATGTGCCCAACCGATTATTACATTGGCATCTATATTCCATGCTAAATCGAGTAAAAAATCACCTGCAGATAAGTGAGAGCTCAGGAATGAATCTAAATTTTCTTTGGTAACTGTATCTTGAAGATAAGTCGCGCCAGCATCAATTGCTGACTTGACGCGGGAGCGATTGTCTCGCTGATCCACGATCGTCATTTGTTTGGCATCTACTAAATGTTCAAGTAGAAGTGGAATTACACATTGCGCAACTGAACCTGCGCCCAAAACAAGGATTCGACCTTGGAAGCGATCTGACAATTAAATACCCCCGAGATTTCTGCAAGCCGGTCTAGGAATTGCGACTTAGCGGAGAGAATATTAAGTCCCACCCGCCCAGACACCAACTTGAGCCTGCTTTGCCTTGTACATCGCGGTATCTGCGCGGCTCATCAAGTCAGATTTGCCATCATTTGCAACACAACCAATGCTGACATCAACTTTAATTGCATCTCCATTGATATTGAAAGGATAGGAGAGCGTGGCTCGTAGCGCTAACGCTAGTTCCATCGCATCCTCATAACTGCCACGGGTCAAGACTGCAAATTCATCACCACCAAGCCGTGCCAACAATGCATCGTTAGGGATTGCTTTTAAAAAACGATTCGCAACTTGTTTAAGGATTTCATCACCGATTGCATGCCCGTATGAATCATTTACTGGTTTGAAACCATCTAGATCCATCAAAAGTATTGAACCATCTTGAAAGCTATCTACTTCACTGATAAATCTTCTTCGATTTGGTAGTCCAGTTAGGTCATCAATCTTTGCCAAACTTTCGGCGGCAAAACTTCGTTCGCTCTGTTTTAGGGCAAGTGCCATTCTAAGAAATGAAGCAAATAAAGTAGCTAGCGCTGGCCCAATTACTAAATTGGGTAGATCATATAAATTTAATGCAATAGCAGTAAGCATCAGTGAACTACTTATAACCGACAACGCTAAATAGAATAGCGGAATTGGTGGAAAGGCTTCACTTTTAATTCCACGACGTAGCTGCGAAATACTAATTAACACAAATGCCAATAACCATCCGTAGTTTACGATTGAATTTAATTGGTATTGATTACTACTAACTTTAATTAGATAGATTAGATCTGTAGCGGTATAGATTAGAAAACCAGTTAGGACCAATAGACTTCTGCCATTTATAGGTCTACGCACAAAAGCAACTAATACCGCAATCAAAATTACTATGTCACAGACCGGATAAAGTAGGTGCAGAAAATCGGCTTTAAAGGATTTAAGTAAAAATGCAGTTGCTATTGTGCTGCTGCCAAGCACCAAGACTGCACCATCAATTAACCGAACCAGTTCATCACTAACCTTGATTTCAAATAGCCCCGGTATTGCAAGAAATATAAATGGATAGAAGGCAACATACCCGGCACTGCTCCAAGGTGAATGAATTAAATTTGTAGCAATCTCACTTGCGACCCAGCAAGTGATTGCCAATAAATAAGAATGCCCACATCGGTTTCTAGTCAACAAAGTGCCAAACAGAATTAAAAGGCAGAGTGATAAATAAGTGAGATCCATTTGGGTACATTTAATTACAACTTAAAAGTACTAGGACATAGGGGAAGCCCTAGATTGCGGAGAAAAAAATAAACCGCCCCAAAGGGCGGTTTATTTGGAATTTACTTACTAGACACCTTTTGCACATGATTGAGAGCGAATCATGCTTGCTTGATCAACATCTGCTTTAAGGGTTTCTACCGTAGTTTTATTGGTTTGTTGTGAGTTAAGTAGCACCACGTTAGCTCTTAAGTTTTTGATATTGGTATTAGCATTTTTAATACCAATATTTATCGTTGCTACAGTTGCTTTGTAGCTGGCTAATTTAGTTTTCTGTGCTGCAGTTGGATTTGTTACTCCTTCTAGAGTTTTAATGTACTTATTCATTGTGGTCACAGATTCTGTCCAATCCACCACATCTTTTTCCTTCATCGCAATTACCTTTGTGACATCAGGAGAAGTACCAACATTGGCATCAGTTGCACTTGGCATATAAACAGCCCATAGCGTTCCTAAATTTGCACTTGGCGCTTTATTTGAACTGGCAGCCAGAGCTATGTAGTAGGTCTTGCCATTTTCATAGACAATGTCATCTTTGGCATATGTTTTAGTTGCTTTCCAAAGAATCATGTTATTAATAGAGGTTTGGATGGTTGCAGCCAAAGTTGTTGACTGACCAGAAATCTGCTTAAGAATTGAATCATATTGAGATTTAGTTGTTACGTATGCTTTGTTTGCATCAATACAGCCTGACCAGACCCAAACTAATTTTTTAGCAGCCGCTCCGGTTGCGATTGGATTGTTGGTACAGGTGTATCTATCTGTACCTACTTTGGTGGTTGCACCTTTTTTAGCACAAGTGACGCCGTTTGAGATCTTGGTTGCGGCTTGCGCAGCGGGTGCAATAACTGCTGTGGAAGCTACTAGCAATGCGGCAAGTGCAACTGAGGTCTTACGAAACATTCTTTCCTCCGATATTGATTTTGCAATGGCTAAATCTTATTGGGAGCAGAGTGAAAACTTGGTAACGAAAACCTCGGAATGCCCTGTGAGTTATCGCTGTTTACGACGGAATGAGAAGCCAGCTTTACGAACAATTGCGCGTGGCGCAAAGCGCATGACCAGATATAAGAAGCGATATTGACGCCCAGGAATAGAAATCGCTTTACCTGCCTTAGCATCTTCCCACGCCGTTATCACAACGTTATCTGCGTCAAGCCACATAAATTTAGGCAACGAGTCCATTTTCATCTTTCCGCGCTGATGAAATTCTGTATGCGTAAATCCAGGAGCAAGTGAAGTTACTTTAACTGCAGTTTCAGCAAGTTCGGTATGAAGTGATTCAGAGAGCACCATTAAATAAGATTTCATTGCAGAGTAGTGACCACCAGTGATCCATGCTGCGACTGACGAGACATTGATAATTATTCCCGCATTTCTACTGATCATCGATGGCAGTACCGCATGAGCCAATCTCATGGGAGCTTCACAAAGGATTTTTAAGATTTTAATCTCATCTTTGATATCACTTTGAGTAAATCCTTTATTCAAACCATATCCAGCATTATTTATTAAGACATCCAAATCGCCTTTTTGAAGTCGATTTTCGATGAGCGCTATTCCTTGATCAGTAGTTAAATCAGCCGATATCACTTCGATATTGCGTTGATATTTATTGCGAAACTCTTCAGCTAAATGTTGCAAACGTTCAGTATCACGCGCAGTTATAACTAAATCGTAGCCTTCGCTCGCTAATAGATTTGCGAAGTGCCAACCGATTCCAGATGAGGCACCAGTGATAAGTGCTTGCATTATTTATCTCCGCATCTTCATTTTAGGTTGAATTGGTTCCATAACTTTGTAGGCTTCTGATTGAGCGGGACGAAGATCTGTTTCACCCTTATTTGGCCATAGCGAGAATGCGCGTTCAGCTTGTGCAGTGATTGTTAGTGATGGATTCACACCAAGATTTGCGGTGATGGTGCTGCCGTCAACTATATGTAGTGAGGGATAACCCCAAACTCGATGATAAGGATCAATAACTCCGGATTCTTTTTTATCGCTAATAACACAGCCACCGGCAAAGTGTGCGGTGAATGGAGCGCCAATTAAATTGCCAATATTGCCTCCGGCAATTCCGCCATAGTTTTTCGCAATTCGCTCCGCGACTTCATTTGCTTCAGGAATCCAGGTGGGATTTGGATTGGAAGAGTCATTTTTAGAACTCAAACGCTTCATTCCAATTAAATTACGTTTTTCAAAAACGGTTACCGAACTATTTAAATTTTGCATCACCAATGCGATAACTGAACGCTCGCTCCATTTTCTAACATTTAAAATCTTAAATAAAAGCGAAGGATGCTTGATGGCGCTACTCAACCATTGCATTGCGCGAATTCCTGCTTTGTCGCTACTTGTAGCAATTGTCTGTAGTAAACCCATCGAATTACTACCTTTTCCGTATCGGACCGGTTCTACGTGCGTATTCTTATTTGGGTAAAAGGAAGAGGTAATAGCAGCGCCTTCTGAAAAATCTAATTTGGATTTAGGCATAATCGCTCCAACAAGTGATTCACTATTTGTGCGCGAAAGTCTTCCAAGCGCTTCCGAAATATTTAATTTTCCTTTTGCTTTCATGCGGTGCAGCAGTTTTTGGGTATTAAAAGCACCTGCAGCCATTATCACTTGATCGGCAGTTAATTCTCTAGTTGTTGGTAACCAGGTTGAAGAATTCTTAATCATTATCCGCCACTTACTATCACTACTATCATTATCATTAAATGAAATTTCTGTAACAGTAGTCATAGGACGAATTGCAACACCTAATTGCTCTGCGAAATATAGGTAATTCTTTACTAAGGTGTTCTTTGCATTGTGGCGGCATCCAGTCATACATTCACCACAATTAATACAAGATTTCCGCTTTGGACCAGCGCCCCCAAAGTAAGGATCTGGATGTTCTTGACCTTCTTTTTCACCAAAATAAATACCAAGTGGCGCTAAGGTAAATGTTTCGCCAACACCCATTTCATTGGCAACTTGCTGCATAGCTCGATCGCTATTTGAAAAGAATGGATTTGTAACCACACCTAACATTTTTCGTGCTAATTCATACCAAGGGGTTAATTCACGTTTCCAGTCGGTGATATTTGACCATTGTGGGTCTTGAAAGTATTCATCACCAGGTTGATAAAGCGTATTTGCATAAACTAACGAACCTCCACCAACTCCAGCTCCGCACAGAATAAAAACATCAGGCAATTTATGGATTCGTTGAATACCTTTTAAACCTAAACGTGGCGCAAATAGAAATTTATTTAAACGCCAAGAAGTTTTTGGGAAATCTTTATCTTCAAATCGAGCGCCAGCTTCTAAGACGCAAACTCGATAACCTTTTTCAGCTAATCGAAGGGCGGCAACCGATCCTCCAAATCCGGATCCAACTACTACAACATCGTAATGTTCGGAATGATCAGTTAGCGCCATTACGGCAAGATACCTTCAGTACTCTCTTCGCGGATAGTCCATGAAGTCCCATATTCTGGTAATAAATCTAAGAAAGGTTTTGGATCAAACCATTCGGGACCATTTACACCTTCCGGTTTCCATACTCCTTTGGCAATTAATTCCATGGCAATAATTGGATTGATTGCAGTCTGCCAAACCACTGCCTGATCACCATATTCCTGCATGGACCAATCGTTATCAATTACATTGTAGATATAACAGGCATATGGCTGACCTTCTTTATTTAAGCCTTTAACTAACACGCCTGCACAAGTTTTCCCGTGCATGCGATGCCCAAGAGTTGCGGGATCAGGTAGCGAAGCAGCAAGAAGATCTCGTGGCGCTACAGAAAGACCTTGTACATCTACATTTTCTTTACGATCAAGACCAAGCATGTGAATGGTTTTTAAAGTTGTAATGAATTGTGCACCAAGGCCATACTTGAAGTTAACTTTTTTGGCATCCACTTTCTGCGGGATTAGCACAACTTCTTCGTGTTCCACGTTTACACATTCAACAGGTCCGATTCCTTCTGGAAAATCAAAGATTTCTAATTCACTAAATGGTTCAGTAGTAAACCATCCACGACCATCTTCCCAAACTAATGGGGGATTTAAACATTCTTCAATTGTGGTCCAAATAGAAAAAGAAGGAGCAAATTCATAACCTTCTACTACCAAATTTGAACCATCAAGAACTGTCATTGAATCAATGCGACTAAAAAGATAATCAGATGCATATTTTGCAAAGACATCTGACATGCCTGGCTCAATACCCATTCCAACTAGTGCATAAATTTTTCGCTCGCCCCAATTCCAATCGCGAGCAAATTGTTCGTCACCTAATTTCACACCAGTTTCTGTATATGGATAATGTGGATGTGGGCGAGAAAGTGACATCGCCATATCAATGTAGTTGGTATTTTCTATTTCGCAAGCTAAGAAAATTGGCATGACATATCGAGGATCAACTGCGTTAATAACTACATCAGGTTGGGCCTTGCGAATTAATTCGCGAATGTCTTCAAGTTCTGATGCATTTACTTGTGCAGCAGAGAATCTTGGATCTTTAAGCCGAACTACTGCTTCTTCGGCTCGCGCCAAAGTGCGGTCAGCAATGACCATAGATGTAATAAATTTCCTTCGTGATGCAATGTTGGCGATAGCTCTTCCAACTCCGCCAGCGCCGATCACCAGCGCTTTCATTCCCATGAGTAAATCAACTCCGTTAGTTTCGATTAATATTTACCTTTAAGGCTATTAATCCGTTAAGTTGAGTCTACCTGAGGCCCATTAAAAAGGCATCTTGCGCGTCTCTGTAGCTCAGTGGATAGAGCAACCGCCTCCTAAGCGGTAGGTCGCCGGTTCAACT
>CAYYFI010000047.1:0-7076 GCA_964471265.1 uncultured Actinomycetes bacterium
GTAAATGCGACAGAGTTAGGTCTAGCAATTCATCCACGTGGCAAAGCCATAATTTTGCCATCACTTGGCGCATACGTTGGTGGAGATATTGTCGCTGGTGCTCTGGCATCAGGCATGGATCGCGACAAGCGACTTAGATTGTTTATCGATGTCGGAACAAATTGCGAAATCATTTTAGGTAATGGCGAAAAGATTCTTGCCACTGCCGCACCTGCTGGCCCAGCCTTTGAAGCGGCATCTATTAAATGTGGAGTACGAGCTGCTGCCGGTGCTATCGAAACGGTAAAAGTTGTTGATGGAAAATTAGAGATTGGCACCATTGATGATGCTCCAGCTATTGGAATTTGCGGTTCGGGTCTTGTAGATGCAGTAGCTTGTCTAGTTCAACTTGGAGTGCTTGATGCATCTGGAAAATTCAATGCGGTTGATGATCCAAATTTAGTTGAACGTGATGGAGAGAAGATTTATCTGCTAACCGAAGATGTTTTTTTAAGTCAACGCGATGTGCGTGAATTGCAATTTGCAAAGGCCGCAATCGCTACTGGTTGGGCGTTACTAGCCGAAGAATTTGGCATTGAAGATAAAGATATTCAGCAAGTGTTATTAGCTGGATCATTTGGTTCATACCTTTCTCCTGCTTCGGCAGTAAAGATTGGTCTAGTGCCAAAAATCAGCGTATTACGCATAGTTTCTGCCGGAAATGTGGCCGGTGAAGGTGCCAAAATGGCGTTACTTTCGACTCAAGAAAGACATGGCGCAGCTACTTTGTTAGATGAAATCAAATACGTGGAGCTATCCGACCGAGAAGATTTCAACGATAAATTCGTAGAGAGATTAGCGTTCCCAAGTTAGGACCCAATTTGAACACTGCCATTGTTGCTTGTGGTGCGATTGCTACACATATTTCCAATCTCGCATCGCGAGAGAACTTTGCTCTCGCTATCTATCCGCTACCCCCGCTTCTTCATAATCACCCCGAAAAAATTGCAGCTGAAGTAGATGCCAAAATCGCAGAAATTAAAGATAGTTACAAACAAATCGCTGTGGCATATGCCGATTGTGGCACTTATGGAGCGTTAGATAAAGTATTAGAAAAATACAAAATTGCCAGACTTGGTGGTAATCATTGCTACGATGTTTTTGCCGGACAAAAAAGAGTTAATGAATTAACCGCATCTGGAACTTATATTTTCACAGATTATTTGGTCAAATCATTTCATCGCAGCGTTGTTGTGGAATTGGGGCTAGATCGACACCCAGAACTTATTGATGATTATTTTAAAAACTATAAACAAGTTACCTGGTTGGCACAGAATCCAACAGATGAATTAAAAGTAGCTGCTCAAGCGGCAGCAGATTTGATGAAGCTTCCTCTAGAGATAGAAGTGGTAGGAGAATCAGGATTGCTTGACGAGCTCAAGCGCCTTCTTAACCACATCTGATAACAATTGAGGATCCACATCATCAGCTAGTCGTTTACGCATAACTGGAGTCCAAAATTGAGTCATGTGATGCGCAACTTCAATTTCGGGTGCCCCAGCAGATGGAATATTTGAAGCAATTTGATTTGCCATTCTAATAATTGAATCTAATTGCACATCGCCATGTTCATCATGATGCTCTAATTTAGCAACTGCTTCTGAAGGTTCTACTTGGACTGCAGTTACCTTATATTCCGGGCAATTTGTAGCCCAATCTGAGTAATCTGTAGTAATCACATTTGCACCAGATTCTGGGAAATGGAAAGTTGTATAAACCACGCCCGGTGCCACTTCATCAGTGACTCGTGCGCGCATTAAAGTCTGCCCTACTCGGCTCGATAATTTGATCCATGAACCATCTTTAATGCCACGTAACTCTGCATCTGATTCATGAATATCCAAAGTATCTTCCGGGTGCCAAACATTGTTACTGGTGCGTCTAGTCTGCGCACCAACGTTATATTGGCTTAAGACACGTCCAGTGGTAAGTAGTAGTGGGAATTTACGATTGGTCTTCTCTTCTGTTGCTACATATGGTGTCAACATAAAGTTTCCAGCTCCGCGCACAAATTTTTCTATATGCATAACTGGAGTACCGTTTGGTGCGGCATCATTTACTGGCCACTGCATACTTCCTTCGGCATCCAATCGTGCGAATGAAACGCCTTTGAAAGTTGGAGTGGTTGCCGCAATCTCATCCATAATTTCTGCAGCGTTGTTGTAATGCATGTTAAAGCCCATAGCTTTAGCTAAATCACAAGTTACTTCCCATTCACTCTTTCCGGTTGGTGATGGCATAGTTGGTCGAACTCGGTTGATACGTCGCTCTGCATTGGTAAAAGTGCCATCTTTTTCTAAGAAAGAAGTGCCTGGCAAAAAGACATGTGCATATTTTGCAGTTTCATTTAAGAAAAGATCTTGCACAATTACCATTTCCATTGCAGCAAGTCCCGCAGTTACATGTTGGGTATTTGGATCAGATTGCGCAATATCTTCACCTTGAATATAAATTCCTTTGTATTCACCAGCAATTGCGGCATCTAACATATTTGGAATACGCATTCCTGGTTTCTCTTTTATTTTTACGCCCCAGATTTTTTCGTAAATTGCGCGAGTATCTGGATTCGAGATATGGCGATAACCCGGTAATTCATGCGGGAAAGAGCCCATATCGCATGAACCTTGCACATTGTTTTGGCCGCGTAGCGGATTTACTCCTACGCCTTTGCGACCTATATTTCCAGTGGCCATAGCTAAGTTAGCGATGCCCATAACCATGGTTGAACCTTGGCTATGTTCGGTAACACCTAAACCATAATAAATCGCAGCGTTCGGCACAGACGCATAAAGTCTGGCTGCTGCGCGAATTTGTGCAGCTGGGACTGAAGAAACTTTTTCCATTGCTTCAGGTGAATTTTCTGGTTGTTTAATAAATTCTGACCAAACTCTGAATGCTTCAGCATCACAACGTTCGGTAATAAATTTTTCATCGGCTAGACCTTCAGTCATGACTACATGAGCCAAGGCGTTGATGATTGCCACATTGGTGCCAGGAAGTAATTGCAAATGATGTTGGGCCTGCACATGTGGTGATTTAACTAAATCAATTTGGCGCGGATCAACCACAATTAATTTAGCGCCGCGTCTTAACGCTTGTTTAACTCTGGATGCAAATACTGGGTGCGCATCTGTTGGGTTGGCGCCAATCACCATGATCACATCGGAATGTTCTACCGATTCAAAATCTTGAGTTCCGGCCGATGTGCCAAAAGTTTTATTTAATCCATATCCGGTTGGTGAGTGACAAACTCGTGCACAGGTATCAACATTGTTAGTGCCAAATGCAGCACGCACCATTTTTTGAACCACATAAACTTCTTCATTTGTGCATCTTGATGAGGTGATACCGCCAATTGAATCCCAACCGTATTTTTCTTGCACCTTTTTCAGGCCTGTGGCTGCATACGCGATTGCTTCATCCCAAGATACTTTGCGCCATTCATCAGTGATTTTTTCGCGGATCATCGGTGAGAGCTGACGATCTTTATGTGATGCATAGCCCCATGCAAATCGACCCTTTACGCAAGAATGTCCTTCATTTGCGCCACCTTTTTTAAGTGGAATCATGCGAACTACTTCGTTGCCTTTCATTTCAGCTCTAAATGAGCAACCGACACCGCAATAAGCACATGTGGTTTCGACAGAGCGAGTTGGTGCACCGATTGTTAATAAGTTCTTCTCTTTTAGTGCGCCAGTTGGGCAGACCTGTACGCAAGCGCCGCAAGAGACGCACTCAGATTCGATAAAGTTTTTATTTCCGGCACTCACCCGAGCGTCAAAAGCTCGACCAGTAATAGTTAATGCAAAGGTACCTTGTACTTCGTCACAAGCTCGAACACATCGATTACAAACAATGCATTCAGTTGAATCAAAATTAAAATATGGATTGGACTCATCTTTAGGTAAATCTAAATGAGTTTTCTTGGCTTCGTAGCGAACCTCTTTTATGCCTACTTTTTTGGCTACCGAATGAACTTGGCAGGCAGTTCCGACTTCACAATTTTCTGGATGATCAGAGAGATAAAGTTCCATTACACCTTGGCGAATGCGGTCTAACTTTTCATTACTTGTTGAAACTTTCATGCCTTCTGCAACCGGAGTGGTGCATGAAGAAGGTGTGCCTTTGCGACCATCAATTTCTACAATGCAAAGACGACATGAACCAAATGCTTTTAAACGATCTGTGGCGCAGAGTTTTGGAATATCAATGCCACATTCGGCAGCGGCACGCATTATTGAAGTTTCAGCTGGTACTTCTACGACATTGCCATCAATTTCTACTTTGACAGTTTCGGCTCGTTTTGATTTAGGAGTTCCGAAATCCGGTTCCATAATGAGTGACATCATTTTCCTCCAAAATCTTCTGCAAAATTGGTCAGTGCACTCTTAACTGGAAGTGGCGTTAGACCACCCATTGCGCAGAGCGAACCTTCTGTCATAACTTCGCAGAGATCCAGTAGCAACTCTTTATTTTTTGCTACCTCTTTCCCTGCGATAATTAAATCAATAGTTTCTACACCACGGGTAGAGCCAATGCGACATGGCGTGCACTTTCCGCAAGACTCAATGGAACAGAATTCCATTGCAAAGCGTGCTTGTTTCGCTAAATTAACCGAATCATCAAAGACCACCACACCGCCATGACCAAGCATTCCTCCTGCAGCAAGCATTGATTCATAATCAGCACTTACTTCAAATTTACTCTTATCAAAGTAGGCACCAAGCGGCCCACCAACTTGGATCGCACGAATTGGTTTACCTGAAAGGGTTCCGCCTCCGTAACCATTTACGAGCTTTTCTAAAGTGATACCAAATCCAGTCTCTACAATGCCACCTTGTTTGATATTTCCTGCCAATTGAAAAACTTGTGTGCCCAAAGATTTACCAACACCACGTGACTTATATGAAGCCGCACCACTTGCCAAAATTTCTGGCACCGAAGCTAAAGTTAAAACATTATTAATTACTGTTGGTTTACCAAATAAACCTTCTAAAGCCGGAAGTGGTGGTTTAGCTCGAACCACGCCGCGCTTTCCTTCCAGCGACTCCAACATCGCTGTTTCTTCTCCACATACATAAGAACCGGCACCAACACGTACTTTCAATTCGAAATTACCTAATTTTGGCGCGGCGATTTCTATAGCTTTATTTAATTTAGTAATTGCCGCAGGGTATTCCGAACGGATATAGACAAATCCTTTGGAAGCACCAACTGCAAGTGCGGCGATTGCCATTCCTTCAATGAGAGTAAATGGATCGCTTTCTATCAGAATTCGATCAGCAAAAGTTCCACTATCTCCTTCATCTGCATTGCAACAAATGTATTTCTGATCGGACTTGGCATCCAAAACAGTCTTCCACTTAATACCGGCAGGAAAGCCCGCACCGCCACGTCCGCGTAATCCTGATTCTGTCACCTCTGCAACAATCTCTGCTGGTTGCATCTTTTGCGCTTTAGTCAAACCAACAAAACCACCATGAGCTTCATAGTCAGAAAGTGATAGTGGATCAATAATTCCAACTCGTTTGTAAGTAATACGGTCTTGACTCTTCAACCATTCAAAATTATCAACTTCGCCAATTGATTTTAATGTGCCGTCCAATATGGCTGATACATCATCAACCGTTACATTTGGGTAGCCAATTCGCTTTCCAGAAATCTCAACTTCAACGAGCGGTTCTAGCCAGAGCGCTCCACGAGTGCCATTTCGTACGATTGTGATTTCTAAATTTCTCTTTGCAGCTTCTGCGGCAATAGCTACTGCAACTAAGTCCGAACCTACCGATTGCGCAGCAGAATCACCCGGGATATAAATTTTCATTTAAGTTTCTCCAAAGTAGCTCGACCAATTAATCGATCCCCCACCATTGCTGCTGGCCCTAATGCGCAATTTCCAAAACAATAGGCTTTCTCTACTTCAAAGCCCGCATTTATAGCTTCAGTAATTAATGAATCACAACCCACTGCTTGACATGCTTCTGCAGCACAGATCTTTACAAATTTTTCACCATGAGGGGCTTTCTTTAAATCATGATAGTAAGTAAAGACTCCATACACTTCAGCACGTGAGACGTTAAAGGCATCTGCAATTAATTGATGAGCTTCATCGTGAACATATCCAAACTTTTCTTGTATGGCTTGCAGCGCAATAAGCACTGGACCCGGTTCGTCACGAAGCGTTGCGATCACATCTTCTGCAATCGCAACGTTCCAAGGTTGAATAGCCATAATTAATTAGGCTTAGAAAAGCCCAACTACCTTGCCATCGATGTAATCGATCTTTTCAGCTGAAGGCAGCTTAGGTAAACCAGGCATTGTCATAATCTCTCCGCAAACTAGAACCACGAACTCTGCACCAGCAGATAGTCGCACTTCACGGATGTTTAGGGAATGACCTGATGGAGCTCCACGAAGTGAAGCATCAGTTGAGAATGAATACTGAGTCTTAGCTACGCAGATTGGATAGTGGCCATAGCCTGATTCTTGAAGCTCTTTTAGCTTATTTCGAACCTTGGCATCAGCGGTAACTTCTGAAGCGCCATAAATCTTGGTTGCAACTGCAACTGCCTTATCCCAAAGAGTTGCTTCATCCGGATAAACAAAGGTGACCTTGTTTGGTTGTTCGCAGAGTTCAACCACGATTTCAGCGAGCTCTGTTGCACCTTTACCACCTTCCGCCCAGTGATTAGCCAAAGTGATCTTGGCACCCATTGCTTCAACCTTCTTGCGAAGAAGTGCGATTTCGTTATCGGTATCGCTTACGAACTTATTGATTGATACCACTACAGGAATGTTGTAAACCTTAGACACGTTATTTACGTGACGTTCTAAGTTAACAATTCCCTTTTCAAGTGCATCCAAGTTTTCGTTGGTGAGTTCCTTAAGATCTGCGCCACCGTGATACTTAAGCGCACGTACAGTTGCCACAATTACACAAGCATCTGGACGCAAGCCCGATTTGCGGCACTTAATATCAATGAACTTCTCTGCGCCAAGATCTGCACCGAAACCAGCTTCTGTAACAACATAATCAG
>CAYYFI010000048.1:0-7033 GCA_964471265.1 uncultured Actinomycetes bacterium
CGTCATGACGACGATTGATTACATCCAATACTCTTTAGCAAACCAAACTGCGCACAACATTCCAATTACAAATATTCCCATTCGATAAGCCTCGCGGCTAAATTTATCGACAACTTTCGCGCCAAAAAAACCACCTATTGCACAGCTAATTGCTAAATCAATCGCGTAGGTCCAATCTACTTTGCCGCTTGCAACATAGATCAAATTTGAGCCAATACAAGTCATGGTCACTACTACATTTTTACTTACATTTATATCTGCAACAGATCTCTTTGCATCGCGAGCCAAAATTGCGATAGTCATTACCCCTTGCCCTGGACCGAAATAACCTGCATAAAATCCCACTGCAGTTAGCCAGAAATATTCAATGCGTTGTTTAAGTGGTGTGAGATTCTGCTGCACCTTAATAAAAAGTGAAATGGAAGCGATAGCTATTAATATGGGTACAACTTTTTGAAATCCTTCTATTGGCATAAGCGCTAATGCCAAACCACCAATAACCGCGCCAAACATTGAATAACCAATCAATTGGCTCTCCGCCTTGATGATTCCTTTAATTTCGTTAAATCTGCCATAAAGTGCGCCAACATTTGCAGTCCATACACCAAGTGCATTAGTCATTGCCGCCGTCACTGGGTTAAGTCCAACCGCAATCATTGCTGGAAATGAGAGCACTGATGCGCCACCGGCAAATCCATTTAGGAAACCAACCGAAAGGCCCACAACAAAGATCGCGATTATTTCAACCATAATTGAGTTAAAGAATAGCCTTATATACTCGCGAAATGAAGAAGATTTTGGTTGTTATAGCTGTGGTTATTCCACTTTTTGTAGCACCAGCCAATGCTGCGTCAAATGTAACAGTATTTGCAGCATCAAGCATGACCGAAAGCTTCACTCAAGTTGGAAAGCAGTTTGAGAAAGCACATTCTGGAATCAAAATAGTATTTTCCTTTCAAGCTTCTTCAACGTTGATAACTCAGATCAAAGCAGGTGCTCCAGCTGACATTTTGGTATCTGCCGAACCTTTCTCTGGCGGAAGTGATTATTTAGTTAACCGAGTTGTCCTTGGAGTTCCTAAAACTTCGTCAATTACAAAAGTATCGGATTTAAACAACAAAAAAGTAACTTGGATTCAATGCGCTCATGAAGTGCCATGTGGCTCTACCGCAGATGCTGCACTTGTCGGGGAAGGAGTAACTTCCAGGCCAATATCGCTGGAACCTAAAGTTTCAAGCGCAGTGGCTAAATTACTTGCCGGCGAAGTAGATGCAGCGATTATCTACCGCACTGATGTTTTAGCAAATAAGAAGTTGAGAGCTATTGAATTCGCAAATAAAGATGCAGCGAAAACCTCTTATCAAATTGCACAATTGAGCAAGAACCGCTGGGCTGCTTCTTTTAAGAATTATTTACAATCTAAAGCTGTGCTTAAGCAGTTGCAGAATAGAGGTTTTGAAGTAAAGTGAAAATTGGAAAAATAGTTAAGACTCTCGCTGTAATCGCCAGTTTTGTGATTATCGCGCCATTAATTGCTTTAATGGCAAAAGTTCCTTGGAGTTCATTTTTCAGCTCACTTTCGGATTTAACAGCTATAAAGCTCTCACTCTGGACTTCAACTCTTGCAGCTTTAATCTCGCTAATTCTGGGAGTTCCGCTGGCATGGATTTTGGCAAAGAGCTCTGGGAAGTTAACTAATTTCATAAGACCTTTAGTTCTTGCACCTATAGTGCTTCCACCAACAGTTGCAGGCATAGCGCTGCTTTCGCTTATGGGTCGTAATGGAATTCTTGGTAAATACATTTACCAAGAATTTGGATGGGCAATGCCGTTTACAACTAGCGCAGTGGTTTTGGCTGGAATATTTGTAGGACTTCCCTTTGTAGTCCTAGTTTGTGAATCTAATTTTCGTCAATTGCCGCAAGAGGTAGAAGATGCGGCAATAATAGATCGTGCCGATAGTGGCGATTTATTTCAAAAGATTGCAATACCTCAGTCGCGAAGTGCCATTGCAACTGGTGGAATTTTGGCTTGGGCACGCGCAATTGGCGAATTCGGCGCTACGTTAATGTTCGCCGGATCTTTGCCAGGTTCTACCCAAACCTGGACCATGTTGATATATCAAGAGTTGGATATAAATGTTGATACTGCATATGCATTATCTGCCGTGATGTTACTTATTGCGGTTGCGATAGTTTACCTTTTGAGAAAGCCACTTAAAGAAGCGCTTAGATGAAAACCATAGTTCTAACCGGTGGAACCAGTAAACGCTTCGGATCTGACAAATCTGAAGCTTTGCTAAATGGCAGAACACTTCTTGAATATATGACTGATGGTTTAAACAATTTAATAGTTGTTGGACCAATAAAAAACATTGACGCCGTTTATGTTCGAGAAACACCTGCTGGTGCAGGTCCCGTTGCCGCTATTGACGCGGGATTAAAAGTGGTAGATACCGAATTGGTTTCAATATTCGCCACTGATATGCCATTTGCACCTCGAGTCCTGCCACAATTATTAAAATCATTAATCAATGATGCAGCGCTACCGATAGATAGTGATGGGTATCTGCAACCTTTAGCTGGGGTATACCGCACTAAACAACTTCGTACAGCCCTAGTTTCTTTGGGAGACTTAGAAAATAGGTCGGTAAAAGAATTGATTTCTAAATTAAATATTGATCGGGTTCCATTAGCTGAAACCGAGTTTCTTTTAGATATTGATACAAAAGAAGACCTTGCAAAGGCAATTGACTTGGCTAGTAGATTGGCTCAATGACATTAACTGAACCAAGTTGGGATGCTGCACGTGAAGCTGCCTACAAGCTTGGAACAGTAGGGGAAATTGAAAAACTTCCGATTTCTCAAATAATCGATCGTTATTTGGCAGTTGATGCGCTTGCCCTTGTGCAATTACCTACATATGAAACAAGTGCAATGGATGGATATGTGGTGTCAGGAACTGGGCCATGGAAAATAATTGGTGAGATTAAAGCCGGAGCACCTTTTAAAAGTTCCCTTAATTCTGGCGAAGCGCTAGGCATTGCTACTGGAGCTGTGATACCTGCAGGTGCTTTTGGCGTAATCCGCTGGGAGAACGCAAATGTCATTGGAGATTTACTAAATGGAGAAACATCCGAGCGAAAAGATTTCAGACCTGCTGGCGAAGAAGCAAAACTAAAAGAAGTCTTAGTAAGAAAAGGAAGCAAGTTAACTCCTGCAATGGTTGGTTTAATTGCTGCAACTGGCTACGATGAAATTGAGGTATTTAAAAAACCTAAAGTTGCATTACTTTTATTAGGTGATGAAATTCAATTGTCAGGAATACCAAGCGACGGTCTAGTCCGAGATTCTTTAGGACCACAGTTGCCAGGCTGGATTACAAAATTAGGTTGCGAAGTCGCACATATTGAATATGTTCCTGATGATCTTGATTTAACTTTAAAAGCCATTAATCAAGCAACAAAAGAATTTGACTTTGTGATCACTACAGGTGGCACTGCAGATGGTCCGCGAGATTTTCTTAAAATTGCAGTTGATAAATTAAATGGCTCACTTATCGTAGATAAAGTGGCATGTCGTCCAGGCCATCCTCAAGTATTGGCGGAAGTGAATGGAAAACCATTAATCGCACTTCCAGGAAACCCACAATCTGCGGTGGTCGCGCTTATGACTTTAGGTGCGCCACTAATCGATTCAATTTTCGGCAAGCCACTTAAGAAACTTCGGGAAATTTCAACTAATGATAAATTTGAAGCGCAACCAGGCTTTACTCGACTAATTCTTGGAACTCTAAACAATGGCGAATTCAATATTGGCCAATACTTAGGAAGCGCAATGCTGCGAAGTTTGGCCCACGCTGATGGTTTTGCCATCTGTACCAATCCACCAACTTCACTGCGATGGCTAGGATTACCTTCGTGAGCCTAAGCCATATAAATGAGAACGGTGAAGCCAATATGGTTGATACCTCAGGTAAAGAGGTGACTACTCGCATTGCTACTGCTTCCGGTAAAGTAACAATGAAATCTGAAGTTCTTAACGCGATTGCAAGTGGCCAGACTCCAAAAGGCGATGTTTTAGCAACTGCCCGAATTGCGGGAATTATGGGTGCTAAGAAAACTAGTGAATTGATTCCACTTTGTCATCAGATTGCGCTTAACAAAGTTGAGATTGATTTAACAATTGATTCTGATGGAGTTGCAATTATGGCAACTGCCAAAACAACTGATCGAACCGGAGTTGAAATGGAAGCGCTAACCGCAGTAACCATCACCGGTTTAACTTTGATTGACATGATTAAAGCAATGGACCCTCATGCAGCAATTAGAGATGTGCAAGTTGAAAGTAAGAGTGGCGGGAAAACTGGCGATTGGAAGCGATGAAAAGCGCAATCATTATTACTGCCAGTAACCGAGCAGCTGCTGGAGTGTATAAAGATTTAAGCGGTGCCGTACTAAAAGATGGCCTAACTCAATTAGGTTTTCAAGTAATAGGCCACAAACTAGTTCAAGATGATGTAAATCAGATTGCTACCACCATCAAAAGCGCGCTAGCGGACAACATAGATTTAATCGTAACGACCGGTGGAACGGGAATTTCACCAACTGATGTCACCCCTGAAGCTACCAAACCATTACTTGAAAAAGAACTTCCTGGATTTTCTGAAGCAATGCGTGCCTATTCCAGAGAAAAAGTTCCTACTTCAGATTTATCTAGGGGATTAGCAGGAACAAATGGCAGATCTTTAATTATTAATTTGCCTGGATCTCCGGGCGGCGTAAAGGATGGCTTAGTAATCATTGAAAGACTGGCTCCACACATTCTCGATCAATTGGCTGGAAATGATCACGGCGCAAGTAACTGATTCTGTTATCACAGCAGAAGCGCTGGCTACTAAAGTCAAAGGCGATTCATCTGGTGCGGTGGTTACATTCAGTGGAGATGTGAGAAATCACGACAAGAATAAAGATGTTGCTTCACTTTCTTACGAAATACATCCAAGTGCGCAATCGGTCATTGAAAGAATTGCTAATGAGGTTGCCGCAAAGCATGAGCTTAAAGATGTTGCAGTTGCGCATCGTTACGGAAATATTCCAATTGGACAGAGTGCATTTGTAGTAGCGGTAGCGGCAGCGCATCGTGGGCCAGCGTTAGCTGCATGTGAAGAATTAGTTGAACGAGTTAAAGCAGAGCTGCCAATCTGGAAATTTCAAGAGTTCACGGATGGCACGACGGAATGGGTCAATAGCGCATGAGCCTGATTGATTCATTTGGTCGCGTTCATCGAGATTTACGCGTCTCACTTACAGATCGTTGCTCCCTTAGATGTACTTATTGCATGCCATTTAACTTTGATAAATGGTTGCCAACCGAAACACTTTTGACAGCTACTGAGTTGGTTAAAGTAATTGAAATTGCGGTCTCTCAAGGAGTTACCGAAGTTCGCTTAACAGGTGGAGAGCCATTGTTACGGCCAGATATCGTGGAAATCGTAAGTCGAATCAGCGCTTTAGAACCAGCGCCTGAATTGTCAATGACCACCAACGGAGTTGCACTGGCCAAAGTTGCAGCGCAACTAGCAGATGCAGGATTACGAAGAATTAACATTAGTTTGGATACCTTAGATTGGGAGAGATTTAAACGCTTAACATTTCGAGATCGCTATGACGATGTAATTGAAGGCATTTCTGCTGCTCGATTGGCAGGACTAGCTCCAATAAAAATCAATACAGTTTTGATGCGCGGTATCAATGATGATGAAGCACTTCCGCTTTTAAAATGGGCGCTTACAGAGAATTTAAATTTACGATTTATCGAACAGATGCCTTTAGATGCTGGTGATGCATGGACTCGCAGTAATTTAATTACCGCCGATGAAATCTTTAATCAACTAAATAGTGAATTCGAATTGACTCCGGTTTCGAATCGTGGTTCTTCGCCAGCTGAAGAATTTTTTATCAATGGTGGTCCTGCAACAGTCGGGATAATCGGAAGCGTCACTCGCTCGTTCTGCGCCAATTGTGATCGCTTAAGATTGACATCCGACGGCCAATTAAGAAATTGTTTATTCTCAAATGAAGAAACTGATTTAAGAACTATTTTGCGAAATGGTCGTTTAAGTGAATCGGAAAAGCGTGCAGATATAATCAAAGCATTTAGCTTTTCGGTGAAAGCTAAATTGCCAGGTCACGGAATAAATAATCCAGATTTCGTAAAGCCAGTCAGACCAATGTCTGCAATCGGTGGCTAACCGCCTGCAAATTGCGGTAAGACATCAATGACATCGCCTTCGACCAGGATCTGCCCTAAATCTTGGCAAGATTCCCCATTTAATAAGTATGAACAGGTCGGCAGTAACTTAGCTAGCTCGAAGCTTCGACCAGATAATTCTGCAATTAAAGCTCCCAGGCTTCCTGCGGGAATTTTGAGCGTAGCCGAACCCGAAGCCGCCTTGGCCGCTGCGTAAAAGTTAACTATTGCCACAGGTAAAAGGGTAGCGCAGAGCCTTGTAGTTGATATATCACTGATATATGTTCTCCTTGTGAGTTTGATTCATCCAACGAGGGAGAGCCAGTCGCTGAGCGATGAGGCCTATGCCCAGATTCGTTCAATGATCATTAGTTGCGAATTGCGCCCAGGCTCTGTGATTTCTGAAAGTGAATTAATGAATTCACTTGGAATGGGCCGCACCCCAATTCGAGAAGCGCTGCGCAATTTAGCGAATGAGAAGTTAATTGAAGTTTATCCACGGCGCGGCATGTTTGTAGCAGGCGTAGATGTCAAAGATTTAGCTGCAATTTCAGAAGTACGTGGTCAACTCGAGATTCAAGCCGCTGGTTTAGCAGCTGAAAGAGCAACCTCACAAGATCGCACTGTAATTACCCAATTGATCAAAGAAATTGACGCCATTAAGGGCGAACCGAAAATGGAAAAGTTAATTCAATTGGATCAACGTATTCATCACCAAATATATGCGGCAACACATAACGAATTTTTAGTAGCGACCTTAGATCAATATTACGCACATGCAT
>CAYYFI010000049.1:0-6932 GCA_964471265.1 uncultured Actinomycetes bacterium
ATTCACAGGTAGAGTTTACATTGACGACAAGGATTTTGAACTTATTGGAAGTAGTCAATATGCAAGATTTCCATTTAAGCCGAAAACATTTTATATTGATGTGGTTCGTATTCCGATTACAAAAGAAGAAGCCGAAAGTATTTATAAACAACTACTTATCGACTCACCGGAAAATTCGGGTCCTTTGGCGCCAATGCCATGGGGTGCAATGTGGGGTTCATGCCAGGATAAATACGGAATCCGTTGGATGGTTTCCTGCGTAATTTAGAATATTTATTTTGGAACTAAATTAAAACTCTTTGGCGATTGCATATGAATGGTCATATGCTAAAAACTTACTGAGTGCGGAAGATTTCAACATTAATTCTGCTTGGTATTTTCATTTTGGGATCAATGGTTTCATCAGCTTTTTCAGCTACCCCGAAAACTGGAACTCCTTGTCATAAAAAAGGCCTAACCCAAATAGTGGGTAAGTTTCAATATAGCTGCATTCTCTCGAAGAAGAAACTTGTATGGAGTAAAGGAGTCGAACTTAAATCTAAATTACCGATAACTTCACCTTCAAATACACCTAGCCCATCGATTCAACCATCAATAAATGCAAGTTCAAATCCATCACCTTCGCCAAAACAATTAAGTGATTTTGAAAAGTTATTATTGCTGGATTCAGTGATTGGAAAGTCTCTCAGAGAATTCAATTATTATCCTAAATTATCCCTAAAGACAGAGTCTAAAAATGAATATATATTCAGTCCGAACTCTGATTCAAATTTTCAAAAATTTGTCCGTGATGTAACAAATATCTCTTTCGATTACTTTGCAGAGTTCTTTACAGATACTAATAGTTTTCCAATTGTTTATGGAACAGATCAGGACTTTGAATGGACTATTGATTACCTAGAATCTCATAAAATGGTAGAAAAATGGGCGCGTGAAGAATTTACTAAAAGACTTAAACAAGAGGGACAACAGGTAAATATTGGAGGTTCAGATACTTGGGGTGACAATAGAAACCTCATTTACATTATTCGGGGAATAAATCGAAGTCCAGTAAGTGAGGCTGATTATTCATTCATTGCCCATGAATACACACACGCGGTTCAGAATTATTTAACCGGAAAACAATCTAGTTTTCCCTGTTGGTCATCTGAAGGCGCAGCGCAATTTTTTGGAAATGCGTTATCAGCACGGAACTATTCTGGAAAATACTTAAATATGAGGTATTGGACTTTTCAAATGGTGAAAGATGCACCGCAAAATCTCAATCCTTGGAATTATTCAGATTCGCAATGGTTGGATGCTTTAACACGTCTAGAAAAACGTGGAGATTTATGTAATTACGATGCAAGACTTTCATACGGCCCAGGAATAGTTATGACTGAAATTCAGATTGCCGATAAAGGTGTTAGTGCACTGATGGAATGGTGGTCAGCAGCCAAAACATCTGAAGGTTGGCGCTCGGCTTTCAAGCGCATATATGGAATGAATATCGAAACTTGGTATGTTGAGAAAGCCATTCCGGCTATTAAATCTGCATACAGTGAAAATAAATAAACGTGGGCGGTGAGGGTTTCGAACCCCCGACATCTTCGGTGTAAACGAAGCGCTCTACCGCTGAGCTAACCACCCGTTTGTTGCGTGCGAAATAGTAACTAAAAGCATAGTAAATTGCTAATTAAGGATAAACCCGAGTTAACTACGCTGGAATTAAAGCGAAGCGAGCGCCTTTTTGTAGTCATCGATATTACGTGCCTCGCCCAGCGTATTAATGATGCGCCAACGAAGAATTCCATTTTTATCTATTAAGAACGAACCACGAGTTGCACATCCACGATCTTCATTGAAAACTCCGTATGCTTTTGAAACAGCACCGTGAGGCCAGAAATCGCTAAGCACCGGGAACTTATAGCCCTCTTGTATTGCAAAAGCTTTATTTGAATACATTGGATCGCAAGAAATAGCTAAGAGTTGCACTTCATCATTTTGAAATGGTTTTAAATCATCACGCATCGCACATAATTCTCCGGTGCAGATACCTGAAAATGCAAAAGGATAGAAAAGCAGCAACACATTCTTACTTCCTCTAAATGAAGAAAGTTTGACTAACTGTCCATTGTTATCTAGAACTTCAAAATCAGGAGCTTCGCTTCCAATCTCTGTCACTTTTTTGCCTTTCGATGCACGATTTTGGTGGCACTCCAATTTGGAGCAGCAGCAATAGTAGAGGTTTGGCTAAGGCCAGCGGTATTCGCAGCATCTTGAATATCACTTGGATGTACATGACCTTCACGGCCAACTTTTGGAGTTAGTACCCAGATTGGGCCAGATTCAGAAAGGTAGGTAAGTGCATCGACTAATTCGTCGGCGAGATCGCCATCATCTTCTCTGAACCAAATTAAAACTGCATCAACAACTTCAGAGGTTTCATTCTCAATTAATGGCTCGCCAGTAATTTCAATTAACTGCTTGCGAAAATCCTCGTCGCAGTCAGAGCCGTGTCCGACTTCGAGAATTATTTGACCTTTCTCAAAACCCATCCGCGATGGCATGGGAGAAGTCCACATGAGAAGTCGCCTGTGGCGCAAGTCAAATGGAAAAAAACTTCTGAATACTTGAGATTTGGCGCTGGCAATTAGCGTTTTGGGGCCTCTCGCGGAAAGATATGCCTATGAGCGAAACCTTTGAGGCGCCAGAGCAATACATTGAAAATTTAGTTGATACGGACCCTAGCGAAACTAATGAGTGGCTCCAATCCCTAGATTCAGCTCTAAAGCATGCAGGTCCAGTTCGAGCAAAGTACTTATTAAATAGTCTGCTTAAGCACGCGCATGAGAAGAATGTGCCGATTAGCTCGATTCGAAATACTGATTACATCAACACCATTTCGCCAGAACGTGAACCAGCTTTCCCTGGTGATGAAGATATCGAACGTCGAATTCGCGCTGCGATTCGTTGGAATGCCGCAATCCTGGTGCATCGTGCGCAGCGACCTGGTGTCGGAGTTGGTGGACATATTTCAACTTATGCATCATCTGCCGCACTTTACGAAGTTGGTTTCAATCACTTCTTCCGCGGTCTTGATCATCCAGGTGGCGGAGATCAGATTTTCTTCCAGGGACATGCAAGTCCTGGAATGTATGCACGTGCATTTGTAGAAGGTCGCTTCAGCGAAAATCAGCTTGATGGTTTCCGCCAAGAACTTTCACATGAAGGTGGCGGATTATCTTCATATCCTCATCCACGACTTATGCCAGAGTTCTGGCAATTCCCAACAGTTTCAATGGGACTTGGACCAATCAATGCAATTTATCAGGCTCGATTTAATCGTTACTTACAGAATCGAAAGATTAAAGACACCAGCCAACAACACGTTTGGGCTTTCTTGGGTGATGGTGAAACTGATGAAGTCGAATCACTTGGCGCACTTAGCTTGGCCGCCCGTGAAGGTTTGGATAATTTAACTTTCGTAATTAACTGTAATCTGCAAAGACTTGATGGACCAGTGCGTGGAAATGGCAAGATTATTCAAGAACTCGAATCAATCTTTGGCGGCGCTGGTTGGAATGTAATTAAAGTTGTTTGGGGTCGCGGATGGGATGAACTGCTTGCGCAAGATAAAGATGGCGCACTAGTTCAACTAATGAACAACACTCCTGATGGTGACTATCAAACCTTTAAAACTGAAGATGGAAAATTTGTTCGCGAGAACTTCTTTGGTCGCGATCCTCGCACAGCAGCAATGGTTGCTAATTGGTCAGATGAGAAGATTTGGTCGCTGCAGCGTGGTGGACATGATTACCGAAAGATGTTTGCTGCATATCAAGCGGCTATGACTCAAAAGAATGGTCGTCCAACAGTTATTTTGGCGAAGACCATTAAAGGTTGGACACTTGGATCTCACTTCGAAGGACGCAATGCAACTCACCAGATGAAGAAGATGACTCTGGATGACATCAAAGCATTCCGTGACACTCTACGCATTCCAATTCCTGATGAAAAATTAGATAAATACTTACCACCTTATTATCGATTCGAAGAGGGTTCACCTGAGCATAAGTATTTAATGGAACGTAGAGCTGCACTAGGTGGCTCTATTCCTTCCCGCCGTTCAAAATCAAAGCCATTAACACTTCCAGGTGATGATGCATATGAATCTGTAAAACGTGGTTCTGGTGCACAAGAAGTCGCAACTACTATGGCATTTGTTCGTTTACTAAAGGATTTAGTGAAGGACCCAGGCATCGGACCAAGAATTGTGCCAATCATTCCTGATGAAGCTCGCACATTTGGCATGGATTCACTCTTTCCTACTATGAAAATTTACAATCCAAATGGACAGAAGTACATCTCGGTCGATCGTGAATTAATGCTTTCATATAAAGAAGCACCTACCGGCGTGATTCTTCATGAAGGTATTAATGAAGCAGGATCAACTGCCTCATTTACTGCAGTCGGTTCGTCATATTCAACTCATGATGAACCAATGATTCCGATTTATATTTTCTATTCAATGTTCGGATTCCAACGTACCGGAGATGCATTCTGGGCGGCAGCGGATCAAATGACTCGCGGCTTTATTTTGGGTGCCACTGCCGGTCGCACCACATTAAATGGTGAAGGTTTGCAGCACGAAGATGGTCATTCGCAATTACTTGCCGCAACTAATCCAGCGGTAGTTTCTTATGACCCTGCCTATGCATACGAAATTGGTCATATTGTTAAAGATGGTTTGCGTCGTATGTATGGTGAAAATAGCGAAAACATCATGTACTACCTAACAGTTTATAACGAGCCATATGCACAACCGGCAGAACCTAACAATGTAGATGTCGATGGAATATTGAAAGGTATTTATCTACTTAAAGATGCAAAAGGACGTAAACGTCGTTCAAACATTTTGGCATCTGGTGTTGCCGTAAATTCCGCGCTAAAAGCCCAAGAATTGCTTGAAAAAGATTGGGATGTAAATGCATCCGTATGGTCTGTAACTTCCTGGAATGAATTGAGACGAGATGGGCTGGCAGTTGATCGTCACAATTTATTAAATCCACGAGATAAGAAGAGCGCTTACATCACAAAGAAATTGGCAGATACAAAAGGCCCAGTCGTCGCAGTTAGTGATTACATGCGCGCAGTTCAAGATCAAATTCAGCCTTGGGTATCACAATCATTTGTCTCTCTTGGCACCGATGGTTTTGGCTTGTCAGATACTCGCGGTGCACTTCGTAGACATTTTAAAGTTGATGCTGAATCAATTGTGGTAGCTACTTTGTCGCAACTTGCAAAAGTTGGGGAAATAAAAGAATCTCTTGTGCAACAAGCGTTAGACAAGTACCGTTTGGCCGATATCAGCGCAGCTGATCCAGGAAATACGGAAGGTTCCGGTTGATCAATCGAATCCCTGCCAGTGACATCTCCCCAACTATCTGGTTTGGTGGTGAATTTGTCCCTGTTAAGACGATTCCATTTGAAAAATTTAAAGTAGAAGCCACTGTAATTCGTGAAGGACATGACGCATTTGGCGCGCAAGCCGTTGTTTTAGATGCCAAAGGCAATGAAGTTTGTCGCTCGGTAATGCATGAAAATTCACCCGGCACCAATCGATATGAAACTTGGGTAAATACCAACGGACTTGGTGAGTTTACTTTTCATATCGAAACTTATGATCATCCATTTCACACTTGGTTGCACGATGGTCAAATTAAAATCTCTGCCAAAATAGATGTAGAGCTGATGTGTGAAATTGGTGCTTTGCTATTTGAAGAAACCATCACTTCAGATAAAAATGCCAAGAATTTATTAGAACCGCTAATTAAGAAATTGCGCGATACTAAGATAGATGCTGCTACTAGATTCTCTTGGGCAACGGTTCCTGAAATTTGCGAATATTTTCATCTGAACCCATTTAAGAAATTGATATCAAAATCAGATGCATATCCTGTGCGATCAGATCGTGAACGTGCCTTAGTTGGCGCTTGGTATGAATTCTTTCCTCGTTCTGAAGGTGGCAATTTCAAGAATGCACAGAAGCGCCTAGCTGGAGTTAAAGAGATGGGCTTTGATGTGCTTTATCTACCACCAGTGCATCCAATTGGAGTGCAATTTCGCAAAGGTCCTAATAACACTTTAAATCCTGGCCCAAATGATCCAGGCGTGCCTTGGGCAATTGGAGGCAAAGAAGGTGGACACGACACCATCAATCCAGTGCTTGGCACTATGTCAGATTTTGAAGATTTTGTGAAAGCTGCTGCGAAATTAGATATTGAAATTGCAATGGATTTTGCGCTGCAAGCAAGCCCTGATCATCCGTGGGTAAAGAGTGCACCGCAATGGTTTACCAAGCGTCCAGATGGCTCAATTGCCTACGCCGAAAATCCACCAAAGAAATATCAAGATATCTACCCAATTAATTTTGACCAAGATTATCAAGGTATTTTAAATGAATCGCTTCGGATTCTTCGTTTATGGATTTCTAAAGGTGTAAAAATATTTAGAGTAGATAATCCACACACTAAACCAGTACATTTTTGGCAAGAGTTGCTCGGAATTATTTATAAAGAAAGCCCAGAAGTAATTTTCTTAGCTGAAGCTTTTACAAAGCCGGCAATGATGCATGCGTTAGGCAAAGCAGGTTTTCAACAGTCTTACACTTATTTCACTTGGCGCACCAGTAAAGAAGAATTAACAAATTATGGCAATGAAGTCGCGCATTGGACTAGCGCTTTCTTCCGACCAAATTTCTGGGTAAATACCCCAGATATCTTGCCGTATCACCTACAAAGTGGAAATCCAGCAATGTTCGCATTACGTGCAGTACTTGCCTCAACTTTAACTCCGTCATGGGGTATGTACGCAGGTTATGAACTATATGAATCAAAACCACTCGCCCAAGGCAAAGAAGAGTATTGGGAATCCGAAAAGTACCAAATTCG
>CAYYFI010000050.1:0-6874 GCA_964471265.1 uncultured Actinomycetes bacterium
CTCTACTTGTACTGCAAATGCTCCTAGTCGTAACGGGCGGTTTAGTTCGCGTAACTGGCTCTGGCCTTGGCTGTCCTACCTGGCCTAAATGCACCAAGGATTCCTATGTGCCCGATCAGAGCCAATCACATATTCACGTTTGGATTGAATTCGGAAATCGAATGCTCACCTTCGCATTATTTGGTGCAGCCTTTGCCACGCTTATTTTTGCTTGGAAGCGTCGAGATCTTAGATTGTTAGCTGTACTGCAGGTGCTTGGAATTTTAGGTCAAGGCATTCTTGGTGGCATCACCGTACTTACTAAATTAAATCCAATTCCAGTAGCCGGTCATCTACTGCTTTCCATGGTCTTAATCGCCGGGGCAAGTAATCTTCAATTTAAAGTTCTGGATTATCAAGAGATAGCTGATTCACCTATTGGAAAGTTATTGGCAACCTCCGCATTTCTAACACTTATTGCCGGAACTGTCGTTACAGGAAGCGGTCCCCATGCCGGAGATTGGCAAGCGCCAAGATTTGATTTCAATATTGAATTAGCTGCGAAAATTCATAGCATGCTTGTGGCAATAACTTTAATAATTGCCATTTATATCGCAGTGAAACTGCCACGAAAATCTGCAAATATGTTGCTATTGGCGATTTCAGTACAAGCTTTTATAGGCTTGCTCCAGTGGTGGCTCGGGCTGCCACAGGCGCTTGTTGGGTTACACCTACTTGGCGCAGCACTCTTCTGGTTTGCAGCGTGGCGAACTCGTATCTCATTTAGATTCCAACGCGGGTAAACGGAAAGGTTAATCATGACTTTTACATGGAGCGAACAAGACGATCAAGTTATTAAGTATGCGCGTGCGCTCGCTGCTGATGCCGTCCAAAAAGTTGGCAATGGACATCCCGGAACTGCGATGTCGCTTGCCCCAGTTGCCTATCTGCTATTTCAAAAACACATGGTGCACGATCCAAAAGATCCTAAATGGATTGGTCGAGATCGATTTGTTTTATCTTGTGGTCACTCCTCGCTAACACTTTATACCCAATTATTTTTAAGCGGTTACGGTTTAGAGTTAAAGGATTTGCAAGAATTTCGAACTTGGAATTCTCTAACTCCTGGCCATCCTGAGTACGGACATACTGCCGGGGTTGAAATGACTACCGGTCCATTAGGTGCAGGAATCTCCACTGCAGTTGGTATGGCGATGGCTGCGAGATTTGAAAAAGGTCTATTAGATAAAGATTCCTCGCTCTTTGACCACAATGTTTATGTGCTCTGCTCTGATGGAGATTTGCAAGAGGGTGTATCTGCTGAGGCTTCTTCTCTAGCAGGAACTCAAGAACTAGGAAATTTAATCGTTATCTATGATGATAATCGAATCTCTATTGAAGGCGACACTCATGTTTCTTTCACAGAAAATGTTTCTGCGCGATATGCAGCATACGGTTGGCATGTTGAAGAGGTTGCTGCTGCAAAAGATGGCTCTGTCGATTTAATTGCGCTAGATGCTGCAATCGAACGCGCTAAACAAGAGCGCATTAAGCCATCCCTTATTCGTTTACACACTGTGATTGCTTGGCCGGCACCAAAGGCGCAAGGCACTGCTAAATCACATGGTTCTGCACTTGGCGAAGAAGAAGTGGCAGCTACCAAAGTTGCCCTTGGACTAAATCCAGAAGAGAAATTTGCGATGCCAGCAGAGTTACTTGCACATGCACGCAAAGTCATTGAACGCGGTGCGAAGGCGCATGCTGAATGGAATGAAAAACTTACTAAATGGCGCGCGACTAATCCTGATAAATCGGCTCTTTTAGATCGATTACTATCAAAGAAACTTCCAAATTTAAGTGTCCCTGAATTTCCAGGTGATAAAGAGCTTGCTACTCGTGCAGCTAGTGGCAAAGTAATTAACGCCTTGGCAGCGCAATTACCTGAACTTTGGGGTGGCTCTTCAGATTTAGCAGAATCTAATAACACCACCATTGAAGAAGGTGGCTCATTCTTGCCGGCATCTAGCAAGATGAAGCACGCAAATCCATATGGCCGCATCATTCACTTTGGAATACGCGAGCATGCGATGGGTTCGATTCTAAATGGAATAACTTTGAGCGGATTAACTAAAGCTTTTGGTGGAACTTTCTTGATGTTTGCTGATTACATGCGCGGCGCGGTTCGTTTGGCAGCATTAATGGAT
This sequence comes from uncultured Actinomycetes bacterium, assembly GCA_964471265.1. Classification (GTDB taxonomy): domain Bacteria; phylum Actinomycetota; class Actinomycetes; order Nanopelagicales; family Nanopelagicaceae; genus ZLKRG08. Next base: position 2,184 of record CAYYFI010000050.1, read on the forward strand.
ATTCCAACTACCTTTGTTTGGACTCATGACTCTATTGGCGTTGGCGAAGACGGTCCAACTCACCAACCAATTGAACATTTTGCAGCGCTACGTGCAATTCCAAATTTTCATGTGATTCGTCCAGCCGATGCAAATGAGACCGCGTTTTGCTGGCTGGAAATTTTAAAACGTAATAAACCAGCTGGCATTTTATTATCAAGACAGAATTTGCCGGTGCTGCCTGCCAATGCCGGCGGTGTAGCCAAGGGTGCTTATGCTGTAAAAGCAGTTAGTAATCCAAAAGTTTCTATCATTGCAACTGGTTCAGAAGTTAGCGTGGCCCTTAAGGCAGCAGAGAAATTAGAGAGTGAAGGAATTGCAACTCAAGTAGTTTCCGCGCCATGTCTTGAATGGCTCGCAGAACAATCAGTCGAATATCGTGAAAGTTTGCTACCAAAGAGCGCACTCAAGGTAAGTATTGAAGCAGGTATCGCGCAAGGTTGGCGCGAATATGTTGGAGACAATGGTGTAATCATCTCGCTTGATCACTTTGGTGCATCTGCTGCAGCGGCCAAACTCTTTGAAGAGTTTGGGTTTGGAGCAGATGCGGTAGTTTCCAAAATTAAGGCAGCGCTATGAAAATAACAGATTTACACCGAGCTGGAACTAGCACTTGGTTAGATGATTTATCTAGAGCTGCACTAACCACAACTTTGCCAGAGCGCATTGCTCGCCAAGAGGTTTTTGGCGTCACTACCAATCCAGCAATTTTTCAAGCAGCAATTACTAAAGATCCAAGTTACAAAGATGCGATTGCATCTAACAAGCACCTTAGCGCCGAAGAGATTGTAGAGATTCTAACTACTGAAGATGTGCGCGAGGCTTGCAAATTATTTCGTCCAATTTATGAAGCAACTAATGGTGTTGATGGTCGAGTGAGCATCGAAGTAGATCCAAGGCTCGCTCATAACACAGCTGAAACTATCGAACAAGCTAAGCGACTTTGGGCAATCATCGACCAACCAAATTTGATGATCAAAATTCCTGCTACTCGCGCCGGTTTGCCAGCGATTACGGAAGTTATTGCAGCTGGTATTAGCGTTAACGTGACTCTGATCTTCTCGCTAACTCGATATGCAGAAGTTATTGACGCTTACCAAGCAGGTATCGCTAAATGTGCGACGCCTGAAAATGTGCATTCTGTAGCTTCGTTTTTCGTTAGCCGTGTTGATACTGCTATCGATAAATTACTTAATGATGATTCATTAAAAGGTAAGGCCGCGGTTGCTAATGCCCGTCTGGCCTATGAACTCTATTTAGAGAAATTTAAGAACTTCTCACACAATCATCAACGTCCACTCTGGGCATCAACTGGCGTGAAAGATCCTGCCTATCGCAATACTTTGTATGTGGATTCCTTAATAGCACCTAATACTGTTAACACTATGCCTCCGTCTACATTGGAAGCCGTAATTGCAGCAGATGCAAAGGCTGAAGACACCATCACTTCCAATATTGAACTTGCAAAAACTCAATTGCTAGCGCTTGCAGAGGCAGGAATTGATTTAGTGAAGATTACCGATGAACTAGAGGCAGATGGTGTTGAGAAATTTATGGCTTCTTGGGAAGTTTTGTTGACTGAAGTTGAGAAAGCTAAGGCATGATTCACTTATCTGGTCCCCTAGTAGAAAAAATTGATCGTAATAGTGAGCTTTATAAAAAATTAAGTACAGCAAATGCGCGCCTTGCGACCAAAGATGCCACCTTATGGGGCGAAGCTGCGAAGGCCGAAGCTGCAATCAGATTAAATTGGGTAGACCTACCTGAGAGTTCTCGCGATCTGCTGCCCACTCTTGATGCCCTTGTAGCTAAATTCAAAGGCAGAAACGTAGCGCTCTGCGGTATGGGTGGTTCTTCATTGGCGCCAGAAGTAATTGCCGGCACATACAAGAAGCAGGCCTTTATTTTTGATCTTACAGATCCAAATTATGCCGCCCACATTTTAAAGAGCGATCTTTCAAACACAGTTGTTGTGGTCAGTTCTAAATCTGGTTCAACTATCGAAACTGCATCACAACGTGCTGCGATAGAGAGCGCACTAATTTCACAAGGTTTAGATCCTAAAGCGCACCTAATTTTTGTAACTGATCCTGGTTCTCCGTTAGATAAAGAAGTTCGTGCTGGTGGCTACACCGTGGTAAATGCAGATCCAAATGTCGGAGGTAGATTCTCAGCACTAACCGCATTTGGACTGGTGCCTGCAGCGCTTATGGGCGTTGATCCATCGCTGTTATTGGATAGCGCAGCAGATCAAAAACAAGCATTACTTCATGAGCAGAATGTAGCGATAGATCTTGCCTATTTACTCTTTACCCAATCAGAGCAATTTGTTGCTTTTGCTGATTCACCTGAAATACCAGGTTTATCAGATTGGATTGAACAATTGATTGCAGAATCAACTGGCAAAGATCAGAAGGGTCGCTTGCCTGTTGTAATTGCTAATTCAAAAGAAACTATCGGTTCTAAACAAATGTTAGTGACATTCGCAGATGGTGGCGACTTAGTTGTTAAGGGTGAGCTCGGAGAACATTTCATTGCTTGGGAGTGGGCTACCGCGCTACTTGGCGTGGCACTTGAAATTGATCCCTTTAATCAGCCAAATGTAACCGAAGCGAAGAATGCCACTTCAGAATTGCTTGCGGAATGGAATAACAAATTACCGGCTCTTTCTGATACTGAATCTCCAGAGAAAGTACTAAAAGAACTGCTTGCGAATTCCAAGGGCTACATTGCAATTCTTGCCTACTTAGATCGCAAAGATGATGTGGCGATTTCAGAACTTCGAAAAATATTGGCAGAAAAATCTGGTTTGCCAGTTACCTTTGGTTGGGGTCCGCGTTTTCAACACTCCACTGGGCAATTTCATAAAGCTGGACAGCCAAATGGAAGCTTCTTAATAATTACTGCAGATGCGAAAGAGGATTTTCCAATTTCAGGTAAAGAATTCACTTTCCAGACTTTGGTAATGGCGCAAGCCCTCGGTGAATTTCGCGCACTTGGTGCAAGAAAATACCCGGTTGCTAGATTGCATCTAACAGACCGGGCAGGTCGAGCAATTGGTATCTCAGAGATACTGACTGCAGCTAAAGCGCTTTAATCGTCTTCGCCACGTAATTTTTTAAGCGCATCTTCAAGAATTTTGGTCGCTTCTGCAGGAGTACGACGTTCCTTTACATACGCAAGATGAGTTTTATATGGCTCATTCTTGATTGGTGAAGGTGGATTATTTTTATCTTGTCCCGCAGGAAAACCACAACGTGGGCAATCCCATTCCGCTGGAACCTCTACGCCCTCTTCTTGTGCAAAAGATGGACGAACTTCATGTCCATTTGCGCACCAATATGAAACTACAAAACGTTCGATGGCTTCGCCGCGTTCGGCTTCGCCCATTGGGCCTGCGCCAACACGACTACCACGGATTGCACTTCCGCCGGCCATTATTTGAGTACCAAACTAAGTGCAACCACCGCAGCAAACCAAAGACCGCCAACCACAATTGTGATGCGATCTAAATTTCGCTCAACAACGGAACTTCCACCATATGTTGAAGAGACTCCGCCTCCAAATAAATCAGAGAGACCAGAGCCCTTACCTTTGTGAAGAAGTACGAGCAGAACCATCAAGACGCTAGTTATTACTAACAAGATTGATAGAGCTAATTCCATTTTGAGTGATCCTTTGTTTGCTGATCAATAGGGGTAAATCTTAGCGCGAAGAGCAACTAACCCTGAACCGCATAAAACTTGGCGATTTTCGCAAATTCCTCAGGATCTAGGCTGGCGCCGCCAACCAAAGCACCATCTACGTCAGGTTGCTTCATGATTTCAACGACATTTGAAGACTTAACCGAACCTCCGTAAAGGATGCGGCACTTCTCCGCGATTTCATCAGAACCAATTTCAGACATCGCCTGACGAATAGCAGCGCAAACCTCTTGCGCATCTTCAGGTGTAGCAGTTTTACCGGTGCCGATTGCCCAAACTGGTTCATAGGCAATCACAATCTTTTTTAAATCTGGTTTGTGGAAACCTTCAAGTCCTGCCTTAACTTGTGCCACAACGTGTGCCACATGAGTTCCGGCTTCGCGAATTGATAGCTCTTCACCGACACAGAAAATTGGAGTGATTTCATTATCTAGGGCAGCTTTGATTTTTTTATTTATCAAAGCATCGCTTTCATTATGAATTGAACGTCGCTCCGAATGGCCAATTGCTACAAATGAGCAACCAAGTTTTGCCAGCATCGAACCTGAGATATCGCCGGTGAATGCGCCACTTACTTCAGGTGATAGATCTTGTGCACCGTATTGAAGACGGAGACGATCACCATCTACCAAAGTTTGAATCGAGCGAATATCTGTAAATGGCGGAAGAATCGCAACATCAACCGCGTCGTAATCCTTATCGTCTAATGAGTAGACCAACTTTTGCGCAACTGCGATCGCTTCAAGATGATTTAGATTCATCTTCCAATTTCCCGCCATAAGTGGTTTACGCATTTTTATCTCCTTATAATCCTAATTAGAAACTTTTAAAGACCTAAAGCTTTTAGCCCAGGCAACTCTTTTCCTTCTAAATATTCAAGCGAAGCTCCACCGCCGGTAGAGATATAACCGAAGTCGCTATCTGCAAAACCTAACTTACGCACTGCAG
>CAYYFI010000051.1:0-2916 GCA_964471265.1 uncultured Actinomycetes bacterium
TGATAATCCGGAACCACTACCTTCGCGCTTCGCGTTGCCTCATCGACAACTTCTACAGTTCCGACCTTTGCGGGGGCCAGCGCATTAGCTACATAGACTGCTGGATCATCTGAATAATCAACGATGTCGATTTTTTCGCCATGCAATTCATCCATAACTGCGCGAGCACGCGCACCCATTGGACCGATTAATGCCCCCTTAGCAGAGACACCTGCGCGATGAGTGCGTACGGAAATCTTGGTGCGATGACCAGCTTCGCGCGCGATTCCCATAATTTCTACAACGCGATCTTTAATCTCTGGAACTTCCAGCGCAAATAATTGCTTTACTAATGCGGGATGCGAGCGAGATAAAGTGATTTCTGGGCCACGTAAACCTTGTTTAACATCGAGCACAAAACATTTAATGCGATCACCATGTTCAAAATGTTCGCCCGGCACCTGCTCTTGTGGCGGAACTTTTCCTTCGGTGCGACCTAGATTTACATAAACCATCTTTGAGTCACGACCTTGTTCCACCATTCCAGAGATAACATCTCCAACGCTCATAGATAGTTCGCCAACTATTCCGGCATCCTTGGTCTGGCGCATATATTGCTTAATAGCTTGGCGTGCAGTTGAAGTTGCCACACGCGTAAATGCTTCATTGCGATCTTGTACTTCCCCAATACGATCACCAGTTTCTGAAAAAACTGGCACGAAAATTTGAATCTCACCACTTTCACGATCTAGATGTGCACGTGCATGTTCTAGCGCATGATCTGTATGGTTATATGCAGTCAACACGGCTGCTTCAATTGCAATCACTAACGCATTTAGTGACATCTCTTTTTCAGTAGTGAGCGCTTGCAGCGCTTTCATATCAACATGCATTTGATTAGCGCTCCTTTTTCTCAGAACGATTGAATTCGACTTCGATCGTGGCGCGTTTAATTTCCGCAAAGGAAACGGTGCAGCAATCAAGCGTTACTTGATCATCGGAAGCACTTGTAATGCGACCTTTGCAAACATCGCCATCTAACTTCACAATTTTTACTAAACGATCCGCGTTTTTTCGCCAATGGCGAGGCGCGGTAAGTGGGCGATCTACGCCAGGTGAGGTAACTTCTAATGTGTATGGGGTCTCTCCCATAAAAGGCGCGCTATCCATCGCCTCGCCAATTAAGCGGCTGGCATCAGTAACTTGATCTAAATTTAATCCGGTTTCACTATCAACAATTATTGTGACAAATCGATTTTTACCGGGAGTCTGTACCTGTACCTCTTCAAGAACTAGCCCAGCTTTTGTAACCAGCGGTGCAACTAGGTCGAAGATTTGATCTTTAAGCGCCATATGCATTTCCTTATTTATTTATTATTAATTTATTGTTTGGTTGTTATTAAGTTGTAGGCCGTTAATTTACAAGGTCATACCCAACTTTGGCAATTAGTAATCCGGTCATTAGCAAAAAGACCTTTCGCACCAAAGGTGAGCCACCCTTAATTGCTAAGTGCGAACCAAGCGTAGAACCGATTACATTTGAAATCGCAAGTGCAATGCCAATTCCCCAGAGAATCGCACCATGTTTTGCAAAGATAATTATGGCGGCCAGATTGGTAGCCACATTGGTAAATTTCGCGATCGCAGAGGCATTTAGAAATCCGAAGCCAAGCACGCCAACTAAAACTGCCATTAGAAATGTTCCAGTGCCAGGACCGAAGATGCCGTCATAAAATCCAATTGAAATTCCGGCTACTGCGGCAATTTTGTAATTAATTTGTTGGTTATCTTCATGTCCAAGTTTTGGATTTAGTACGGTGTAGATAAAGATGGCAATTAGTGCAATTAAAACCACTACTCGCATTTTTTCTGTGGGAACTTTTGAGGCCAATTGCGCACCAGCCATTGATCCCAGAAAGGCCGGAATCATCATTGAAGCTAAGAATTTTTTATCTATTTTGACTTGCTTGCGATATCTATTTGCCGCATTAATAGTTCCAAAAACTGCCGCAAATTTATTGGTGCCTAATACATTAACTACAGATTTATCTTGCAAACCAATCAAAAGTGCTGGTAATTGAATTAACCCTCCGCCACCTGCAATGGCATCAAAGAAACCTGCAGTGGCCGCAGCCAAACAAAGAAAAGCTATCAATTAAAGAGCTTTGCTACTTCACTTACTACTTCAGAAACAGCTGCTTCGCATTTCTCGCCGGTAGCACGGATGCGAATTTCTACTTTGCCTTCAGCTAAACCTTTACCGACAATCACGATGATTGGATTACCAATTAATTCAGAATCTTTAAATTTAACTCCGGCTGAAGGATCTCGGCGATCATCAAGCATCACAGTCAAACCGATTGACTCTAAATCTTCACCAATTTGTAGCGCTTTATCGAATACTGCATCTTCTTTTCCGGTTGCCACAATATGCACCATGGCTGGTGCAATCTCTGCTGGCCAACAAAGCCCTATCTCATCGGCAGTTTGTTCGGCAATCGCTGCAACCGCGCGACTTACGCCAATTCCGTAAGAGCCCATGGTCACGATCTGACTTTTACCGTTTTGATCTAACACGGTTAAATTCAAAGCTTCTGCGTATTTGCGACCTAATTGGAAGATATGGCCAATTTCAATTGCGCGATCAATAACTACTTCGGTAGCGCACTCTGGGCAATTATCTCCAGCGCGCACCTCTGCAGCTTCGATATAACCATCAACCACAAAGTCGCGGCCATTTACCACGAAACGTGCGTGGGAATCTTTCTTATTAGCACCAGAAATCCAAGCGGTACCTGGCGCAACTCGTGGATCAGCTAATAATGTAATTTTGTTTGCTTTGGCATCTTGTGGCCCAATGTAACCTTTTACCAAATTCGGGAACTTCTTAAAATCTTCATCTTCAAAAATTCTAATTTCATTAACGCCAGCTAAATT
>CAYYFI010000051.1:3016-6763 GCA_964471265.1 uncultured Actinomycetes bacterium
GTTGGCGTATTTGGTGTATCCAATACCTCTAGCGATGGGAAATTGCCATCACCTGGCGCTACCACGGTTTTCATTGCCTCTACGTTTGCGGCATAGCCACACTTTGGACATAAGACATAAGTATCTTCACCAGTAGCACATGGTGCTAAAAATTCTTCTGACTTTGAACCACCCATCGCGCCTGCGGTCGCACTAACTATGTTGTAGTTAAGTCCCAGCCGGTCAAAAGTTTTTTCGTATGCATCGCGATGTTTTTGATATGAAACTTCCAAACCAGCATCATCGATATCAAATGAATATGAATCTTTCATCACAAATTCACGACCACGGATAATTCCTGAACGGGGACGCGCTTCATCGCGATATTTGGTTTGAATCTGATAAATAGATAGCGGCAAATCTTTGTAGGAAGAGTATTCGCCCTTAACCATCAGGGTAAACATCTCTTCATGAGTTGGACCTAAAAGATAATCTGCGCCTTTGCGATCTTGTAAGCGAAATAAACTTGGACCATATTCGCTCCAACGATTAGTTGCTTCGTAAGCATCTTTAGGTAATAGCGCTGGAAAATGTACCTCTTGAAATCCCGCCGCATCCATCTCTTCGCGAATTACTCGTTCGACATTTCGTAGCGCAATTACGCCAAGTGGTAACCAAGAGAAAATTCCGGCGGCAATTGGTCTTACATAACCAGCGCGAACTAATAGTTTGTGAGACGTAACTGTGGCATCTGCTGGATCATCGCGAAGTGTGCGCAAAAAAAGCGTCGACATCTTGAGCATTATTTGATCTCCACACTTGGTTGGCCAGATGCAATTCCAGCTGCTTCCATCTCTTCACCAAGACGCATCGCTTCTTCAATTAAAGTTTCCACAATCTGTGATTCTGGAACCGTTTTAATTACTTGGCCCTTAACAAAGATCTGACCTTTACCGTTACCTGAGGCCACACCTAAATCTGCTTCGCGCGCTTCACCTGGACCATTTACTACGCAACCCATAACTGCAACACGTAGCGGCACAGTCATTCCTTCGAGCCCAGCCTGAACTTTTTCCGCCAAGGTATAAACATCCACCTGCGCACGACCACATGATGGGCAAGAGACAATTTCTAATTTACGTTGGCGAAGTCCGAGTGATTCCAGAATAGAGATTCCAACTTTAACTTCTTCGACTGGCGGAGCCGACATGGATACACGAATCGTGTCTCCGATACCTTCTGATAAAAGAATTCCAAATGCAGTCGCAGACTTGATGGTGGCTTGAAACGCAGGCCCAGCTTCGGTTACACCTAAATGCAACGGATAATCACAACGCTCAGCCAATAATCGATAAGCCTTAACCATTGTGATTGGATCATGATGTTTTACAGAAATTTTAAAATTTGAGAAACCATGCTCTTCAAATAAAGAGGCTTCCCAAAGTGCACTTTCAACTAACGCTTCTGGTGTTGCTTTGCCATACTTTTGCAGCAACCTAGGATCTAAAGAACCTGCATTAACTCCAATACGAATTGGGGTATTTGAATCTAGCGCCGCTTTTGCAACTTCTTTTACCTTGTCATCAAATTGCTTGATATTTCCTGGGTTTACTCTGACCGCCGCACAGCCAGCATCAATGGCCGCAAATATGTACTTTGGTTGGAAATGAATATCTGCAATAACTGGAATTTGTGACTTCTTTGCAATCTGCGCAAGTGCATCTGCATCATCTTGCGAAGGCACTGCTACGCGCACAATTTCACAACCAGATGCAGTTAGTTCTGCAATCTGCTGCAGAGTTGAATTCACATCTGCGGTAAGTGTGGTGCACATTGATTGCACTGAAACTGGGTAATTACTTCCAACGCCAACTTTGCCAACCATTAACTGTTTGGTTTTACGTCGAGGCGCGAGCGTCTTTAGCTCAGGAATTCCCAGATCAACCATGAGCGGTATTCTGCCTTAAAGCAGGGAAACTTTATAAATTAAGGCTTACTGGATTGACAATGTCGGCTATGAGCAAGAGCACCGTGAGCCCAAGTAGCAGCACAAATACTGCAGCCGTTATCGGAGTTAGTCGATTGATATCAATTGGCGCTGGTTTTTCACGGCCACGCATTGCAGCAATTCGATATCGAATCGCATCTGCAATTGCAATTGCCATGTGCCCACCATCTAATGGAAGTAGCGGCAGTAAATTAAATATTCCAACGAAGATATTTAATGATGCCACCATCATTAAGAAGATGTAGAGCTGATTTGCAGCGCCTAATGATGAACTGCTGGTGATTTCACCAGATGCGCGAGCCACACCCACAATTCCTACTGGCCCATTTGGATCACGTGGCGCATCGCCAAATGTTTCGCGGACTAATTCTGGAACCATCGCCGGAAGTCGCCAGAGCGATTTCAAACTCTCCTTGATCATGTACCAAGTTATGGATCCGGAATCTTTAATTGCAGTAAATACTGGAATTCGGTAAGTAGCCTCTTTTGCCACAAAACCAACAAATGAATAGGTGTATCCCTGAATAGTTCGATCAGTTGGGGTAACTTTTAAATCTATTAAATCGGCGCCACGTTTTACGGTGAAGGTAAATTCTTTTCCGGAATTATTTCGAATCGCCTGCAAATCTTTAGAGAAATTATTGGAGGTAGTCTCTTTGCCATTTATTGCTACAACTTGATCCCCAGCTTTTAGTCCAGCTTTAACTGCAGGTGAAACTGGATCTGCTGCCGCACAACTGGTAGTTGCAGAAACACATGGCACCACCTCTTGAATGGTGGTCGACATAGAACGTGTACCGACGCCAGCCAACATAATTAAAATCAAAATAAAACCAAGTACAAAGTGATTGAAAGATCCCGCACCTAAGACAAATAATTTTTTTCTGGTAGATGCAATTACAAATGCTCTACCTTCTTGGCCAACTGGCATGTGATCATGAACTGTCATGCCCTCAATTCGGCAATATCCACCGGCTGGGATTGCTTTCACACCAAATTCAGTTTCGCCGCGTTGGGTGGACCAGATTCTTTTACCGAATCCTAAAAAGAATTCGGTTACTTTCATGCCATATTTTTTAGCAAAGAAGTAATGCCCGAATTCATGAACCATCACTGAAAAAAGTAGCGCTGCAATAAATAGCAAAATTCCGACAAGTGCCAAATTAGCCTCCTAGTTGGCGAAATCATTGCTTACAGGTGTGACGTTACGTAGCAATACTCTCACGCATTCGGTAAACTAGAAAAATGAACGTGCCGCAGCAACGCAAACTTGTTACCGAAATCCCAGGACCAAAATCTCAGGAAATTATCAAGCGCAGAAGTGAAGCAGTTTCTGCCTCACTTGGTATGGCGCTTCCTGCGGTGATCACTCACGCTTCAGGCGGAATTCTCTTAGATGTCGATGGCAATCAATTTATCGATATGGGCTCAGGAATTGCGGTCGTTAATGTTGGTAATAGCGCTCCAAAAGTCGTTGAACGCGTACAAAAGCAAGTCGCTGATTTCACACATACCTGTTTCATGATTGCACCATATGAGGGCTACATCGAAGTCTGCGAACAATTAAATGCGCTCACTCCCGGAAAATTTAAAAAGAAGAGCGCGCTATTTAATTCTGGCGCAGAAGCGCTAGAAAATGCGGTCAAAATTGCGCGCCACTACACCAAACGCCAAGCGGTTGTGGTTTTCGAACATGGTTATCACGGCCGCACCAATCTAACTATGGCGATGACTGCAAAGAACATGCCATACAAAGAAGG
>CAYYFI010000052.1:0-1817 GCA_964471265.1 uncultured Actinomycetes bacterium
CCTCACCTTTCACTTATTTCACCAATAGGTTTTCATCAATTTTTTGATGAAGACGTAGGGTAAAGCATTAATAGTCTTCGGTGCAACTTAATTAATTTCGAGCCAATTTTTAAGTAAGAATTGAGCGCAAAAATGGGCTTGGTGCACCCGCATGGCTCAAATGCAGATGAGCTCGCGCTCTTGTGATTCCTACATAAAACAGGCGCAGCTCTTCATCCTCTACTGCATCGGGATAAGGCAGATATCCCTCTCCAACACCAATTATGAAAACTCGTTCCCATTCAAGGCCTTTAGCTGCGTGCAAAGTTGCCAGAGTAGTAACTGGCATCTGTGGCGGATTATTTTGCTGAGCTCGATCCTCAATTTCGCTCAAGAAATTACGTAAAGTCTTTGGTGTAAATCGATCATCACTATCTAATTCGCGTGCTAGATGTATCAATGCACCTACGCCATCTATCGCCACTGCGGTTGCATCTGTTAAATAAGGCTGCGCTAAACCACGAAGTTCTTCCACCCAGTTGATATCGGGATTTGGAATAACAGAAGCCTGGCGAATATCTCTAATGAATTCTCTAATTTCAGGGCGATCAAAGAATCTGTCATTGCTTCGAACTTGATAAGGCAGTTCAGCTTCTTTGAAAACTTTTTGAATCGTTAATAATTGCGCATTGGTTCTAGCCAAAATTGCAATATTCTCTGGTTTTTCACCTTGGCTAATTAGCTCAGTGATTTGATTGGTAATTCCCACTGCTTCTTGCCCATCAGTTTTATATTCCGTTAATACAGGTTGATTTCCATGTTCATTTATCGGAGCTAATTCTTGCCCTAAGCGATTGCTTCGTAGCAACGCATTTGCGGTAAATAAAATTTCTGGCGTAGACCGGTAGCCCGTGGTCAAACGAATGACTTCTGCCTCTGGAAAACGATTGGTAAATCCTAAAAGATAACTAGGGGTAGCACCAGCAAAAGTATAAATAGTCTGCGCTGGATCACCGACTACACAAATCTCATTCCGATTTCCAAGCCAAGCATCAATCAAACGTTGTTGCAGTGGCGAAATATCCTGGTATTCATCAACAGTAAAGTATCTATATTGATCATGAATTTTTTCACGGACCTGAGGTTCATTTTCAATCATCGCAGTTGTTAGCAAGAGCAAATCTTCAAAATCTAAAGTTCGTTCTTGTTTTTTTAATGACTCGTAAGCTTCATAGATTTTGGCAATATCCTCAATATTTACTCTGGATCGAACTTGCCGCTGAGTTGCTAAGAAATCTTCTGGTGCAATTTGATTAACTTTTGCCCATTCAATTTCAGTTGCAATATCTCGCAACGCGTCACGATTATTGGCAGGCAACTTAATTCCAGCACGTTCAACGCTAGCGTTGATAAATGGAGTTTTTGAAGTCAATAGTTCTGGACTTTGGCCACCGAAAACCGAGGGCCAAAAATAAAGCAGTTGCTTCAGCGCTGCCGAGTGAATAGTTCGTGCATTAACTCCTGGATAACCTAGTAAACGTAGTCGTGTGCGCATCTCTCCCGCGGCACGCGAGGTAAAGGTAATCGCCATGACACGTTGCGGATCCATCACTCCAATTGCTGCGGCGTAAGCAATTCGATGGGTAATCGCGCGAGTTTTTCCAGTGCCAGCGCCAGCAATTACGCAAACCGGCCCGCGAGTTGCTAAAGCAACTTTTCGTTGTTCTTCATCAAGCGCGGCAAGGATTTCTTCTGCGCTAGCCATTTAACCAACGCTCAATCATTTTTCTAGAAACGGTTGTGTGCGGAGGTAAATTCAAATTTCCATTTGCAACTTC
>CAYYFI010000052.1:1917-6721 GCA_964471265.1 uncultured Actinomycetes bacterium
CTACCTAAACATAAACTTCCATTTCGATCTTGAACGGCCACAATAATGGCCGGATCAGTCCGTGGAAAATGTTGCGCACCATCCACTACACATTTTCTTACCCAACCATTATCAACAATTTCAGTATCTGCTCCGCATCTAGAACATTTTTGATGCGTTTCATGCCAATTTATAAGTGCCAGTGCAGTTACTGCAATCTCTAATTCTGATTTAGTTAAAGTAGCAGCAAGATCACGAAGCGTTGCGGTATCTGTTGATTCCTGATTGATTGCAAGATTAATTGCGAAATAGTGAGTGCCTTCAATTTCGCCGATATAAATTCGATCTGATGGCTCAACATCTTCTAATTCATCGGGAGATCTAAACTTGAGTTGACCAGCTTCAGAGAAAATACCACCACGCCAAACCTGAATGACCTTAGCTTGCGCCCAGTACTTTTGCGCATCTACTCGTCCGTCCCGATTCATAACAGGCGAGAGATTAGTGCCTTTCGAGTAACTCCACTAACTGCGCTTCAGTAAGTAGATCGCTTCTGCGGTCATCTTCGCCGGTTGGTACATAATGGAAGCAAGCGCTTACCTGGCTGACATCTACTCCTGCAATTTTCGCCCAAGCTAAGCGATACATCGCTAATTGAATCGCAGCTGATTCACCTAATTTTTTAGAGCCGGTCTTCCAATCAACAACTTCAAATCCACTTTCAGTCCTGTAAACAGCATCTATTCGGCCACGAATTAAAACTCCTGCTAAGACAGTTTCAAATGGAACCTCAAGCTGCACCGGCACCTTGGTCGCCCAATTACTAGTGAGCCATTTGCTCTTCAAATCCTCCAACTTTCGATCTTCTTCTATTGGGTCAAAATAATCTAAATCGTCATCATCAAAGAGCGTTTCAGCTTTCAAATAACTTTCTACCCAATTATGAAATTCTGTGCCGCGCCTTGCATATTGATCTTGCAAGAATGGCATAGGGCGTCTGATTGCATTTGCAAGAGCTTCTGGATCTTCTTTAAGGGCAATTAGAGTTGAAACCGAAAGTCTTGGAGGTAGATATATATCACTTCCGGTACGACGATTTTCGATCTGCTTAATTAAAAGTGCGGCGTCGCTATCTAAAACTTTTGCATCTACTTCATCATAAATCTTCGCAGCGCTCAATAACTTTGTTAATCTGGAATTAGGTAGCGGCCATAACTCTGATACTTCACGTTCTAATAAAGGATTACTTTGCGGTACAGCTGCAGAATCTAAATCGCTTCCAAGCCCTAAGTAGTCACAAACAATTTTGAATACATCGCTTGCTTTATCAATATTAGTTCTAGAATCCCAATATGACATAGTGCAGTGCAAAGTATGTTTTGCGCGAGTGATAGCTACATATGCCAGACGCCACTCTTCTTCTAAGCGAAAGGCGGCGCAACTATCTTTAAATTCTTTAAATTCATTGGCAGCGCTCTTGGCATCTTTAAGTTGCGATAAATCCAAGTCAGGAAATTCAGCTCCATCACCGCGCAGCGCAAATGGAATCTCAGCTTCATTATGAAGCCATGAAATAGTGCTCTGCGGATAGGCCTTTGGGAATTGTTTTTCAACGATTCCAGGGATCGCAACGTGATCCCATTCCGCGCCTTTGGACATGTGAATCGTAAGAAGTTGAATCACATCGGAATGTACTTCTGGAGCTCCTGATTCCAAACCACGTTCGTGATCAATAGTTGCATCAAGCCAACGAACAAAATCTGTAATCGAACCATTACTACTTGAGAATTTTGCTGCTTCTTCATTAAAACGATCTAGGTGGCGACGACCATTAGAACCGCCATCTCTAACCAATAATTCAACACTTAAACCTAAGTACTCTTCAATTTCGTAAATTAAATCAAGTACTGAACCGTTTGCTCGGCTTCGTAATTTACGTAGGTCGTTTGAGAATTCAACTAGGCGTCTAAATCCAATCTCTGAAAATTGCGAACGATCCGCAGATTGGATTTCATCTAGCGCTTCAATAAGAGAACCAGCCGCGCCATCATCTGCTTCCGCGGTTTCTAATACTTGTGTTGCCATTGCCGATATCAAATCCGAATCTCCATTAGATTGACTATCTCGTTTTCGCTTGAATCTTCCGAGCGCAGCAATATCTTGAACACCAATTGCAAGGCGCGGACTTGTTAAATGTCGCATTAAGGCAGAGCCAGCTTCTGCATCTACCAAAATCTTTAACATTGTAAAGACATCGGTTACTTCAGGTACTTGCATCAAGCCGCCGATTCCTAAAACTTCGACAGGCAGATCCAGATTACGAAGCGCTTTCTCAATTTCCGTGATCTGTTTACGGTTACGGACCAGAACTGCAAAAGATTCATCAGCACCTTTGGTTTCCCAAAGTTTTGCAAATCTCTCAGCTATACCAGCCGCTTCTAGTTCAACATTTTCATAAATATCTCTGACCACTATTCCAGGACCAGCTTTTTTACTCGGCTGCAACTCCTTGACTGCTAACTCAATCTGATTTCCGACCACTTTTCCTATTCTGTTAGCTAATTCAAGAATCGAAACATCATTTCGGAAAGTAGTAGAAAGCTCATATTCCGCCGCTTTTCCGCCCTTTTTAGCACTTATAGGTGAATCAAATGAATTAAATGATTGGTGGAAATGCTTGATGGTTCCGATTGCAGCACCACGCCATCCATAAATTGCTTGATACGGATCTCCTACCGCCATGATCGGATGCCCTGAATAGAGGGCGCTCAACATTCTTACTTGTGATTGTGAAGTATCTTGATACTCATCAAGGAGCACTATGCGATATTTTGCGCGTTCGAGTTCTCCAACTTTTTGAACTTCTTGTGCAATTTTAGCGGCATAGAACATTTGATCATCAAATGAAAGCTGTCCACTTGCCACACGCTCCTCGCGCAGCTTGCGCGAAATTTCAAGTAACTTGATTCGTTGTTTCAATACTAATTTAACTTTATCTACATCTTTATCCGACGGTATATCAGCGATTCGCTCAAGAACTTTTTCTGTTTCAGAAATAATGGCATCTTCAGATACGCCATGTTCCATAGCGCTCTTCGTTAATCCAAGTAAGTCACTTACTAAAGTTTTGAAAGCGCCTTCGTATTCAAATTCTTCATCATCCCAATTTCGAAGCACTTTTGCAGCTTGTTGCCAAACCACTGCTTCTCCGATTAATTCAGAGTCTGTATCAATTCCCAATCTCAATCCGTACTCACGCAAAATGTTTCCGGCATAAGAGTGGTAAGTCATTACTGGAACTTCAATGGAAAGGTTTTTTTCAATTAATCCAGCTTTTCTTAATTGTTTCAAGCGATCTTTAATACGCTTCTTTAACTCTGATGCAGCTTTACGAGTAAAAGTGAGCCCCAAAATCTCTTCAGGTTTTGCGTATCCATTTGCAACTAGCCAAAGTACGCGTGCTGCCATAGTTTCGGTTTTGCCAGAACCGGCACCTGCTATTACTACCGCTGGTTCTAGAGCAGATTCAATAATTTTTATCTGTTCATCAGTTGGGGTGCGACCAGTTACGTTTGCGATATCCAGCGCACTACGCTTCTGATTGCTCATTGAATTACCCATATAGACCACGCCCCTCTATCTGGATAGGGCATGAGGCTGAGACGCTGCAGAATTGGCAATTGCTATTTTTAACTGCCAAATAACTCTTTCCGCCCATCAAAACCGCGGTCTTTTCAATTCGTGCTTCCACTTCTACACGATTTATTGGTAATTGATCACGAGTTTTATTTCCTTTTAATTCGTGATCTAAATAAACGAGAGATGCACCTGCAACTTCGGCGCCCTCTTTACCGACTGCATATTGATAGATCTGCATCTGTGCATCGGTCTTGGCATCATCAATTGAAATTGCGCTCTTGCCCGTTTTGAAATCTACTATGTATAACTTTCCATCCAGGGTTGTTTCAATGCGGTCTATTTTGCAAGAAATAAATGCGCGACCAATGTTAAATTTGTACGACGCTTCAGCTTCTTTAAATGTGCGCTTGCCTGCCATTGATTCGCGATATTTATAAAAACGTTTTAACATCAAAACCGCACGTCCCATTGAGGTGCGCGAAATCCATCCGGTTTCAGGATCTACCAATTTCCAGTTAGCGGTCAACAAATTAATTTGAGCATCTAAATCAATATTCTCTGACTCTGCGAGCTCGGCAAATTTATGAATTACGGTTCCGATCAACTGTGCAGTGGTATTTCCATCTTGACCGCCATGAGTTTCAAGGAACCAACGTAATTGGCATTCATCAAACTTTTCCACGCCACTTGGTGAAATTCGAACATCTTGATCATCGGCAATCGCTGGCGCATCGGATGAAATCTGATGAAATCCATACCAGTCACTTGGTGCTGCACCTGAGATTCCCGAATTAGCTAAGGCCTTTAATGTTGCTGCGGCATCTTTTGAACCTTTAGCAAGCAGCTCTCTACGCAATTTCGAGACCACATTTGAAGTACTCAATAAATTGCCGGCGCGATTTATATTTCGCTTCTGCTCTATTTCCGCATCTGGATTGCAGAATTCATATGCGATATCAAAGAATGTAGAAGGTTGGTCTTCTTCGCGATCCACCGCAGTGATAATTAAATCTTCGCTTGCGCGAGAAATTGCTGCGTAAAATAGCCGTAATTCATCTTCGGCAACCGCTGCTTTAGCTACCAATTCCAGTTCAATTGCAGCTAAATCTGGATTACGGTCACGTTCGGCTAATCGCTCGGATCCAAGCAGCGAACCACGAATACGCAAGTTTGGCCAAATACCTTC
>CAYYFI010000053.1:0-6596 GCA_964471265.1 uncultured Actinomycetes bacterium
ATCGCTGCAGCTGGTTCACATGCATGTGTTCTACATTGGGTGCGTAATGATGGTCGCGTAAAAAATGGCGAATTGATGTTGATTGACGCCGGTATTGAAATGGATTCTTATTACACAGCAGATATCACTCGCACACTTCCCGTAAACGGAAAATTCTCAGCAGCGCAACGCGAGCTATATATGTTGGTTTATGAATCTCAAAAAGCTGGTTTTGCAGCAGCTAAAGCAGGCGTAACCATCACAGATATCAATCGAGCTTGCCACGAAGTTTTGGCAAAAGGGTTAGAAAAATTTGGCGTGCTGCCAATCTCTGCAGCAGAATCACTAAAACCTGAAAACGGTTTCCATCGTCGATGGACTCTTCATGGGGTCAGTCATATGTTGGGTATTGATGTTCATGATTGTGCGCAAGCAAAGCGCGATGTTTACATGGGTCCATTAGCTGCCGGCATGGTAATTACTATTGAGCCCGGTTTGTATATTCAACCTGATGATGAAAAATTCCCAGCTGAATTTCGCGGAATCGGAATTCGTATTGAAGATGATGTTGTCATAACCAATGATGGGTGTATTAATTTAAGTGAAAATATGCCACGCCACCCTGATGAAATTGAAAGCTGGATGGCTAAATTAGTGAAATAGCGGTAACCAGAACTCCAACTGCGCTCCAAAAATAAGCGGTAGTTTTATTGGCAAAGTATTGGCTAGATTTCAAGAAGAAAGTCAGTGTGATTAGCAAACTACCTAAAAATATTGCAAAAATGCTCTTCGGGAAAATACCTGGCTCACCGCTTTGGTAGGTAATATTTATTAGCCCCATAGCAATTTCGGCATAGCCAATCATCCGATAATTGTTTATTTTCATAAATTAAAAAGTACACCGAATGGGCTTATTGCAATTAGCCCATTCGGTGCTCACTTTTAGTGATCCGCTGGCATTCCTTCAGCAATTGATTTCATACGAGCAATCTTGTAAATGGTTAGACCAAATACGCACTTTGCTAGTACGTCTGCAACTGTGTAGCCAACCTGTCGATAAGTAAACAACGACGCAGCTTCAGAAGCTGATGGATTGGTGATGAACACTGGGATTAAGTAAGAGATTGGATAAACCAGCCAAGTTCCGATTAGAAGTAGGCGAAGATTACTTACAGTCTTCGCAACTCCATCAGGTTGGCGATCCAAAGATTTACTTAGCTCAACAAAGAGCACATAAAGGATGTATAGGAAAGGAATCATCGAAAGCACGAAATAGAGCATCTTAGTTCCGTTTTCAGCTGAAATTTCACCTGGGTAGCCCAGAATGATCATCGCAGCAGAAGCGACAACTAAGCGTCTGATTAGTGATCTAGAAGCTTCTTTTGCTAACGCAAGTACCGCAATTACTTCTACAAGTAGTAGAGGAACTGTCAGAATCCAGTCAACATAACGGTACGCCTCATTGAATGCACCCTGAGAAGTTCCGATGGTTACTGCATTTTTCATTGAAGAATGTTCAAATGAATTGAAGATTCTCCAATAGTGGTAACCAGCAATAAATGTCACCATGGATGACATAACTAGAGCTAGTCGATATTTAGCCAGCACATGACTTTGTGCCACCAAGGTGTACACAGTGCAAGCCAACATTGAGATAAGACCAAATGAGAACATATTGAACAATGTGCTCCATTGGCCGCTTGATAGTTGAAGCATTTATCTCCTCCGTGAGATTGCGGCTTAGAGATACTCTCTAGGAAAACCGCCTACTAAGTTTGAACTAATTGAACTAATAAAGCGAGCAAACTGCCGTAAAAAGTTTGTTAATTCGGACAAAAAACCCGAATTAACCTCGCCATGAGCTATTTAATGGGCGACCTTCGGCGTACCCAGATGCAGATTGCACTCCAATTACAGCGCGCTCAGCAAAATCAGTCAATGTTTTTGCGCCAGCGTAAGTGCAAGAGCTGCGAAGCCCTGCGATGATTTCATCAATTAAATCTTCAACGCCTGGTCGCGCCGGATCTAAATACATCTTTGATGATGAAATTCCCTCTTCAAAGAGCGCTTTTCGTGCACGATCAAATGCATCTTCTGTTGAAGTGCGAGCATTAACTGCGCGCTTTGATGCCATTCCGAATGATTCTTTATAAATACGACCACTTGGATCACTCTTTAAATCGCCAGGTGATTCATAAGTACCGGCAAACCATGAGCCAATCATTACTTGGGTAGCGCCAGCTGCAAGCGCCAGTGCGACATCGCGAGGATGGCGAACACCGCCATCTGCCCAAACACTTTTTCCTAATTTCTTTGCTTCGGTAGCGCACTCAAGTACTGCAGAAAATTGTGGGCGACCAACACCCGTTTGCATGCGCGTGGTGCACATTGCACCAGGGCCAACGCCAACTTTAATTATGTCCGCACCGGCTGCCACTAAATCACGTACACCTTCTGCGGTAACCACATTTCCTGCTACTAGCGGCACTCCCAGGTTTAATTTTTTTATCGCTTCCAGCGTTTCAATCATTTTTTTCTGATGGCCATGTGCAGTATCAACCACAATTACATCAGCGCCAGCTTCTACTAATTTCGCAGCTTTCTGCACCACATCGCCATTGATACCAACTGCAGTTGCGATTAATAACTTTCCATTCTTATCTACTGCTGGCGAATACAAAGTAGCTCGTAGCGCACCAGTCTTCGTAATAATTCCTACTAATTCACCAGATTTATTTACTACTGGCGCTAATGTGCGGCGATTTTCATTTAAGAAGTCAAATGCTTGATGTGGATTCAAAGAATCTGACATCGTAGTTAGCTCTTTACTCATAACTTGTTGCAGTTGAGTGAAGCGATCTACGTTATTTAAATCCTCTTCAGTGACAATACCAACTGGCTTATTCTGCTCAACTACTACGATCGCACCATGAGCTCTTTTATGAAGAAGCGATGCGGCATCTGCAACAGTTTGAGTTGGCGCTAAGGTAATTGGTGTATCAAAAAATGTGTGGCGACTCTTTACATATTGAATTACATCTTTAACCACAATAAAAGGAATATCTTGCGGAATTACTACCAACCCACCACGTCGTGCCACAGTTTCTGCCATTCGACGACCAGCAATGGCGGTCATATTTGCTACAACTAGTGGAATTGTGGTGCCAGTGTTATCGCTGGTATGAAGATCAACTTCCATGCGACTTGAAAGTTCCGATTTGCTTGGAACCATAAAAACATCGTCGTAAGTTAGATCGTAAGTGGGTTCATTTATAAAGCGCACGTAGCGGTACTTTACGCGCTACGAAAGTGAAAGCCCAAATTTGAAAGCTAACACGCCCAAAACCAAGGAGCCAATTAGGTTAACCGCGCTTGATTGGAACTGCTTATTCTCTATTTCTAAGAAGATATCGACTATCAAGGTGGACCAAGTGGTTAACGCACCACAAAATCCAACCACAAAATAACTCATCTGATTTGCGTACAGGCCAATTAAGAATGAACCTGCCAGGTTGACTAATAAAATCCCAATCGGAAATTTATATTTAAGTCGGAATTTAGTATCTACCCAGTAACGAAGTGGTGCCCCCAAAGCTGCACCGATCGAAAATAGCAATAAATTCATGCTCGACTCCGAGCTAATGGAATTACAAACGAAATCACTATTAGGCTGATAAATAAATTCTCTAAAATGTAGGCAAAGCCATACTCATTACTTAATAACATCACTGAAGAGAATGTAGTTAAGCCACCACAGAAGCCGGGTAAAACAAGAAGGCGCACGTTGTTATTTTGATTATTTAATAAATAAACCACCGCGAAACCAGCTATAGCCACCCCAATCTGGTTGGCAATTAAGACGCCGGTTTTATCTGAGCCGAAAAATTCATTTAACAGATAGCGAAAAAGTGACCCAACTACACCACCAAAAGCTACAAACAACATTAGTTAGGCAAAATTTTGCGAAGCACGCCAGATGTAATGCTGATAATTACCGATGCAAATATCGCCGACCAGAAATTATCAATCGCTAATTTATCGCTCCAACGATCAGTTAACTCAAGCATGGCGGCGTTAATGACGAAAATGAATAACCCAAAGGAGAGAATGGATATTGGAAAGGTAACTAATTTAATTAGTCCACCAATGAAAGCATTGATTAAACCAAACAAGAGCGCCACCCAGAGATAGGTTTTGAACCCACCATCGATTTGGATTCCTGTGACTAAAGCTGTTGCCACCCAGAAAGCAGCCGCCAAGGTTCCCCAACGAACTAATAACTTCATAGGAGGAATCTTAGTTCTGCTTGATATCTTCGCGCTTTAGAATCTTTGAACCGAGCCAACGAATTGGATCGTATTTCATATCGACTACGCGCTCTTTCATAGGAATCAAGGCGTTATCGGTGATCTTGATATGTTCTGGGCAGACTTCGGTGCAGCACTTGGTGATGTTGCAGAAACCTAAACCATGTTCATCTTGCGCCAATTCTTTACGATCGCGACGCTGATCAAGTGGATGCATATCCAATTCCGCCATACGCATTAAATAACGTGGGCCTGCGAAAGATTTCTTATTCTCTTCGTGGTCACGAATTACGTGGCAAACGTTCTGACACATATAGCACTCAATACATTTACGGAATTCCTGCGAGCGCTCGACATCTACCTGTGCCATTCGGAAATCGCCCGGCTTTGCATCTGCTGGTGGTGTGAAAGAAGGTATTTCACGCGCCTTTTCATAGTTAAATGAAACATCGGTAACCAAGTCGCGAATTACTGGAAAAGCGCGAAGTGGAGTTACGGTAACCACCTCTTCATCTTTGAAAGTACTCATGCGTGTCATACAAGCAAGGCGTGGCTTACCGTTGATCTCCATGGAACAAGAACCGCACTTGCCGGCTTTGCAATTCCAACGAACCGCTAAATCGCCCATCTGCGTTGCTTGAATGCGATGAATTACATCGAGAACTACTTCGCCCTCGTTTACTTCCACCTGCACATCTTTTAGACCACCGTCGTTCTTATCTCCGCGCCATAAACGGAAATTCATAATGCGGCTCACTTTGCACCTCCGTTAAAACTGTAGGCATTAAGTTCATCTTCAGTTAGGTACTTCTTTAATTCTTCTTTATCAAATAGCCCAGCTAATTCTGCGGGGATTGCTGGAAGTGGTTGCTTAACCACTGACATTGCAGCGCCATCCCAAGTAGTTATTGAATTTACTTGGCGCCAATTTGGATCCATCTTTGGAAAATCTTCACGTGTGTGACCACCGCGCGATTCTTCACGCTGTAGCGCACACCGTGCGATTGCTTCAGATACCAACAACATATTGTCTAGATCCAAAGCTAAATGGAAACCTGGATTGAAATTCTTGCCACCTTCGGCTTTAGCATTTGCAGTGCGCTTACGAAGCTCGGCAATCTTGGTAACCGAATCTTCCAATTCATTCTTAGTACGAATAATTCCTACTAAATCATTGGTAGTTTGTTGTAGCTCTGCATGAATTGTGTATGGATTTTCACCATTAGTGTTCTTAAAAGGTGCACTTATGAAATCTTGCGCATTCTTGATTGATGCTTCAGATGGAGAATTTGCGCCATTTGCTTTTACATAAGCAGCTGCGCCATCGCCTGCGCGACGACCGAAAACTAAAAGATCAGATAGAGAATTGCCGCCTAAACGATTAGAGCCATGTAGGCCTGCGGCTACTTCGCCTGCTGCAAATAAACCTGGCACACCAATTGCCGCAGCGGTGTCAGGATCAACATCGATACCACCCATTACATAGTGACAAGTAGGGCCAACTTCCATCGGCTCTTTGGTGATGTCAACGCCAGCCAATTCATAGAACTGGTGCCACATTGAAGGCAGACGGCGTTTGATCTCTTCGGCAGGTAAGCGTGTTGAAACATCAAGATAAACACCACCGTGTGGAGTGCCGCGACCTGCTTTGACTTCACTATTAATCGCACGCGCTACTTCATCGCGTGGCAATAGTTCAGGTGGCCGGCGATTGTTATTTTGATCTGTGTACCAACGATCTGCTTCGGCTTCATTATCTGCATACTGTTTCTTGAAAACTTCTGGGATGTAATTAAACATAAAACGTTCGCCATTTGAATTGCGAAGTACGCCACCATCACCGCGAACTGATTCGGTTACTAAAATTCCGCGAACAGAAGGTGGCCAAACCATTCCAGTTGGATGGAACTGGACGAACTCCATATCTTTTAAGCGACCGCCAGCTTTTAATGCAAGCGCATGACCGTCGCCAGTTCCTTCCCAAGAATTTGAAGTAACTTTGAAAGATTTTCCGATGCCACCAGTTGCTAATACAACTGCGGCAGATTCAAATAAAACTTCTTCGCCGGTTTCGCGCCAATAACCATATGCGCCAGCAACTTTGCCATTCTCTTTTAGGATTTCTGTAATTGTTAACTCTTGGAAAACTTTGATTCGATGTTCGTAATCCCCAAATTCTTTCTTGTCTTCCTGTTGCATTGCGACAATTCGTTGTTGCATAGTGCGAATAAGTTCTAGACCGGTGCGATCACCAACGTGTGCAAGTCTTGGATATTCGTGGCCACCAAAGTTACGTTGAGAAATCTTTCC
>CAYYFI010000054.1:0-6301 GCA_964471265.1 uncultured Actinomycetes bacterium
CAGCAAGTACATCTGCTTCGTTTAGTGCCATTGATATTTCTCTTTTCGTATTTGTATTACCTAAACGTTTCGCTTCATTGCTAACGTCAGGTGGATATTGTGCAGGGTAGAAGACCTTACTTTCGAGTAATTACCCAATCTCTAGGGCAATTTCACCACTTGGGCCGCATAAGCGAGACCTGCGCCATATCCGATGATAAGCGCAAGCTGTCCATGCAATTCTGGATGTTTATTTAATAGCGCATCCATAGCAAGCGGAATAGATGCAGCTGAGGTATTTCCATTTGTTCTAATATCGTCGGCAACTAAAATATCTGGTGCTAGTTTCATATCTTTTGCCATTGATTCAATAATTCTCAAATTTGCTTGATGTGGCACAAATGCTTTCAATTCATTTGGAGTAATTCCAGCTAATTTAATTGCTTCACTGCCAACTTTGCTGACTGAAAATACTGCCCAACGAAAAACTTTTTGGCCCTCTTGGACAATGTTTGGCCACGCAATGGTATTTGCGGGAGCATTAGTGTCTTTGAATTCCAACCAAGATGACATCGTGATTGCATCTCTTTGATCGGAATCAGATCCCCATGCAGTTGGTCCAATTCCAGGTTCTTCGCTTGGACCAATTAATACCGCACCTGCGCCATCAGCAAATATAAATGCCGTTGCGCGATCATTTGGATTAGTGAAATCACTTAATTTTTCAGAACCTATAACCAACACATATTTGGCAGTGCCACCACGAATTAAATCATTGGCAAGACCAACTCCATAGGCAAAACCTGCACAAGCTGCAGATAAATCAAATGCAGCTGCTTTTGGCACACCAATGTTATTTGCAATTCCCGAGGCTCCGCTTGGAGTTTGATGAGGATAGCTAATTGAAGCCAGAATAATTACATCAATTTGTTCAGCATTAACTCCGGCTCGAAGCAACGCTTGTTGTGCTGCAATTGTTCCCATTTCAATTACTGAAATATCTTTATCTGCAAATCTTCGAGTTTCGATTCCTGTTCTTTGTTGAATCCACTCATCCGTAGAATCAATTTTTTCAACGATTGCAGAATTTGGAATTACATTCGTAGCACGATATACACCTACTGAAAGAATCGCGGCGTTGCTACCAGATTTAACTTTAATCATGCGCCACCATGTTTCATAGCGAATTCTTTGGCGGAAAGTAAATCTTCGGGAGATTTAATTGCGAAGGTTTCAATCCCTGGTATTGCTCGCTTTAGCAAGCCAATTAAAGTTCCAGCGGGTGGAAATTCAATTGCTCCAGTAATTCCAAGATCTTGCAAGGACTGCATGCATAAATCCCAACGTACCGGATTGGCGATTTGATTTACGATGCGATTAATTGCATCCTGTCCGTTTGCGACCACAGCGCCATCTTTATTTGAAAGTAATTGAGAATTAATTTCACCAATTTGTACCTTTGCCACAAATTCCGAAACGTGTGAAACGGCAGATTGCATGTAATGAGTATGAAAGGCGCCTGCAACTGCAAGCGCTCTAACTCGTGAACCCGAAGGAGGGTTTTCTAACAATTTATCAAGTTGCTCCAACGAACCTGCGGCAACAATTTGTCCAGCTCCATTGTCATTAGCAGGTATCAAATCAAAATCTTTAATAGTGTTTAAAACTTCGTTGCGATCTCCGCCAAGTACTGCTGCCATGCCAGTTTCAACTTGGCTGGCAGCTTTGGCCATTGCAATTCCGCGTTGACGAACTAGTTCCAATGCATGAGCAGGAGATAGTGCACCTGAAACCGCAGCAGCGGTGATTTCTCCAACGGAATGGCCAGCAACAACGGCAAACTTTGAAAGTTGTAACGCCTGCACTCCTAATAATCCAGCGGCCACAATTAGCGGCTGCGCGTTCGCGGTGTCTTTGATTTCATCTGCGCTAGCCGTAGTGCCAAGGCGCTCTAAATCTAAATCAATGTGCAGTGACCAATTTGCAATGGTTTTTTTGGTCTCTTCATTTAGCCATGAACTAAGCATTCCAGGTGTTTGTGAACCTTGGCCTGGAAATAAAAGTGCGAGCATGTAATTAGTTTAAAGCGGATAGTAAATACTTGAAAGTAATCATCGATTTACCAGCCAAACTTGTAGTGAATGCGGTGAAACTTCCACTTTATCGCCAGGGGAAGCTAATACTGGGTTATAGGTTGCCGTAGTTTCGAATGAATCAAATATGCAACGCATACTTTCACCCCATGATGCACCTGGCAAAGTGAAAGTTGTATCTTCACCAAAGGAATTCATTAGTAGTACCAATCCATTTTTAGGTCCAGCTTCAAAGAAGACTGTTAATGATCTCTTATCGCCATCTGACCAATGTTTATCATTCATTTCATTTCCCGAAAGGCTAAACCAAGCAATATCCTTTCGTTCAGTTCCAAAGTCAACTCGACCTGTAAAAAATTCAGAAGTGATATCTGAAAGATAAGTCTTTCTAATTCTAATTAATTCAATAAATGCATCTTGCAGATCTTTTTTATTTCCAGTGGGATTCCAATCTAAAGTCCAGCCACCAAACCAGGCAACTTCTTTATCCCAGTTTTCACGATGTAGATCAATCGGAAGCGTAAAAGCGTTATTTGATCCATGCTGTGTGCGACCAACTTCATCGCCCATGGTCACCATCGGTACACCCGATGAAAGCAACAGCGTTGCCATCATTGATTTTTGGAGTGATTGACGAATTTGATTAATTTTTTGATCTTGTGTGGGTCCTTCGGTACCGACATTCCATGATCTGTTTGTGTTTGCACCATCACGATTTTCTTCGCCATTCGCTTCATTCTTTTTCTCATGATAGGTAACTAAATCATTCATTGTGAAACCATCATGTGCAGTGATGAAATTAATTGAAGTGGTTGGCCCACGGAAATAAAAGATATTACTCGAACCTGAAATTGAAGAAGCTAAAGCACTGACGCCTTCACCATAACCTCTGGCGATATCTCCTAACCAGAACTGACGTACGGCATCACGGTAATAGTCATTCCATTCGCGCCATGGATATTGGAATTCTCCGAGAGAATAGCGAGAGATATCCCAAGGTTCTGCAATTAATTTCAATTGTCGCAAAACTGGGTCTGCTGCAATGGCCGCAAAGAGCGCTGAATCAATCATATTTCCAGTTCGATTTAACGCTGGCGCTAAATCGAATCTAAATCCATCAACACCGATAACTTGGGTCCACCAACGAAGTGAATCAATTACTAGCCGGACTCCATGTGGTTTACCTGCTGAAAAAGTATTTCCGCAACCAGTGTTATCAATGTAATGATTTGTGCCACCGTGGCGATACCAATTTCTGTTATCAATTCCTTTAAATGATAGGTGTGGTCCACCGGGTCCACCTTCTGCAGTGTGGTTGTAAACCACATCAAGAATTACTTCAATTCCATTTTCATGCAGGCGATCAATCGACTCTTGTAACTCTTTGATTGGATTATCAGTGGCTGCATATGCTCGATGTGGGACTGAAAATGCAATTGCGTTATATCCCCAATGATTTCGACGTTCGCGTGCCCAGATGGCTGGTTCAGTTGCGTGTTCGTGAATAGGTAATAATTCAATGGCATTAACACCAATATGTTTTAAATAATCAATTGTTGATTGATGGCCAAGCGCTTTGTAGGTGCCACGTTCATTTTCGGGAATTTCAGGATTCGCCCAAGTTAGTCCTTTTACGTGCGCTTCATAGATGACTAAATCTTGCCAATTTATATGAGGATGATTTATATGTCTCGGTGCATCATCTGTTACAACTGACAGTGGTATGAATTTTGCCGAATTTCGTTCATCCATAACATTGGAATCACCAGTGCCAAAACCATCTTGGGAAATATGTCCATATATTTCAGGAACATATGCAAGTTCGCCATCTAGTTGATGAGCGTACGGATCGATTAATAATTTATTTGGATTAAATCTTGAACCACGTTCTGGTTCCCAGGGGCCAAAAACTCGAAAACCATATCTTTGACCCGGGCGCACCCCTTTTAAATATCCGTGAAAAATCGGACCGTTTCGGTGGGAGAGTGAGAAGCGAGTCTCCACCCATTTGCCATTAACTTGATCAAAGAGGCAGAGCTCCACTGCATCAGCGGCCTCGGCCCAGATAGAGAAGTTGGTCCCCTCTTCGGTTGGAATCGCGCCGAGGTAACGTGGATCGGCTTGAAGCATGCGGGCTAGTCTGCCCTGTCCTATGCTGAAATCTTCTGTAAATAGGTAAATAAGTAGTAAAGAATTGCTACTCATGAGTAACATCTGACCCGTGAAGATAGCGGTGACAGTAAAACAGGTGCCAGATTCTTGGGCTGAGAAGAAATTCATTGGTGGCCGTGTTGATCGCGAGAGCGTGGATGCAGTTTTAAATGATTTAGATGAATATGCAATTGAAGAAGCGCTTCGAATTTGTGAAGCAAATGGCGGCACCGTTGATGATGGTGGACCAAACACAATCACATTAATTTCGATGGGACCGACGCGGGCGCAAGAAGCAGTGCGCAAAGGATTATCGATGGGTGCCACAAATGCAATTGTGATTACTGATCCGGCGCTCGCTGGTGCAGATGCAATGGCTACTTCAGAAGTTTTAGCAAAAGTAATTTCAGATGGCGGTTATGACTTTGTAATTAGCGGTGTGGAAAGTACTGATGCACGCATGAGCGTAATCCCTGCCATGGTCAGCGCACGTCTGGGATATGCGCAATTAACTTTCGCAAATAAAGTTGAAATTGATGTTGCAGCAAAAAAGATTGCCATAAATAGAATCACAGATTCTGGCCAAGTTGAAATGGAAGCAAATTTTCCAGCCGTGATTTCGGTTGTAGAAAAAATTAATGAGCCACGCTATCCCGCTTTTAAAGGAATTATGGCGGCAAAGAAGAAAGAAATTTCCAGTATCTCTTTGACTGCGCAATCTGGCACTGAAGTAATTGATGCCACTGCCAAACCAGCACGTGCCGCTGGAATTAAAATTGAAGATGATGGCAACGCAGCTGAAAAATTAGTTAATTTCTTAGCGGAGCGGAAGTTAATATGAGTAAAGTTCTAGTGGTCGCGGATAACGAAAAAGTTACCGCTGAATTAGTAAATGCCGCAGGCGATGCCACAGTTGTGAATTCTAAATCTGCAAAAGCAATTGCCGATTATGCAAAGAGCAATGGTTTTGCAGCAGTATTTGTAGCTGCCACAATGGATGGCAAAGAGCTGGCAGGCAGAATTGCAATTGCACTGGATTCAGGAATTATCACCGACGCAATCGCAGTTGATAAGGATTTTGTAACCACGCAATCAATTTTTGGCGGTAGTTACACGGTCAAAGCAAAGGTAAGTAAAGGAATTCCAGTTATCACGCTTCGTCCTAATTCGGTTGAGCCAGCTACAAATGTTCCTCCTGCAATAAATTTAGAAGGCGATGACAATTCATTAGTAACGATAAAGAGCGTGAAACCAAAAGTTAAAGGAGCTAGACCTGAATTAACTGAAGCGAAAATTGTAGTTTCAGGTGGACGCGGAATCGATGGCAATTGGTCTGACGTGGAAAAATTTGCAGACTCTTTAGGAGCTGCCATTGGAGCATCGCGCGCCGCAGTTGATGCAGGATGGTGCAGTCATGAGATGCAAGTAGGGCAGACTGGAAAAACAGTTAGTCCAGATTTGTATGTAGCGTGTGGAATTTCTGGCGCGATTCAACATAAGGCGGGTATGCAGACTTCAAAGAATATTGTGGTGATAAACAAGGATCCCGAGGCACCACTCTTTGAAATTGCAGATTTTGGCATTGTTGGCGATTTAGCAAGCGTGCTTTCAAAGGCGAGCGAACTAATAAACGCACGCAAGTAGAATGCCCTAGTGGCGATTTACTTAGATCATGCGGCGACTACGCCCATAAGTGACGTTTCGCTTGCCGAATTTAATAAGCAACTTTCAAAAATAGGTAATCCATCATCTCTGCATAATTTTGGTAGAGACCAACGTCGTGCTTTAGAAGAAGCGCGCGAAAAAATTGCAGGCTTTATTAACTGTGAACCTAGCGAAATTATTTTTACCGCATCAGGTACCGAAGCAGATAATTTGGCAATCAAGGGCCTTTATTGGAAATCACAAAGTACTGGTAAAAAGTTAATTGTAATTTCTGCATTTGAACATAAAGCAGTACTAGAACCTGCTGAATGGTTAGTAGAAAAAGAAGGTGCTGAGTTAATTCAAATTCCAATTACCAAGGATGGAATTATCGATTTAGAATTTCTAAAGAATCTTGTGGCAAATCGAGGCTC
>CAYYFI010000055.1:0-1919 GCA_964471265.1 uncultured Actinomycetes bacterium
CAAAGCGGGGATATGTGAACGTGCGTTTCGAAACAGAAAGCCTCGACACCCCGCGTGTCGTACCCCCTCTATATACTTCATTTTCGAACAAGTGTTCGATACACTAGTCCACGCACAGCCCAAACGAGCCCGTGCCTCCGTCCACAGGAGCTTCCCCTAGATCCGTGGACCGTCGCCGGCGTATCGCACCATTGGGGAGGAACACGCCAAGTTGGCGTCTTATGGAAAGAAGGAGAAGGAATGGCTAAAGGTGAAGCTAAAGAACCTGTAACCAATAAACAAGCCGATGCTAAAAGCAAAGCGCTTGATACAGCACTTGCCCAAATAGAACGTCAATTTGGAAAGGGTTCTGTAATGAAGATGGGCGAAAAGGCCCATGAAGTTATGGAAGTAATTCCAACAGGTTCAATTGCGCTAGATGTTGCGCTTGGAATCGGCGGATTACCTCGTGGTCGCGTTGTAGAAATTTATGGACCTGAATCTTCAGGTAAGACAACTGTTGCGTTGCATGCAATTGCAAATGCGCAGAAGGCTGGCGGAATTTGTGCATTCATCGATGCAGAACATGCACTTGATCCAGAGTATGCAAAGAAGCTTGGCGTTGATATTGATGCGCTATTGGTTTCACAGCCAGATACTGGTGAACAAGCGCTAGAAATTATGGATATGTTGATCCGTTCTGGTGCACTTGATTTAGTTGTAATTGACTCAGTTGCGGCGTTGGTGCCACGTGCGGAAATCGAAGGCGAAATGGGAGATTCACACGTTGGTCTTCAAGCGCGTTTGATGTCACAGGCGCTTCGCAAAATTACTGGTGCGCTGCATCAATCAAAGACCACTGCGATCTTTATTAACCAGTTGCGTGAAAAGATCGGTGTCTTCTTTGGTTCACCTGAAACAACTACTGGTGGTAAGGCGCTTAAGTTCTATGCATCAGTTCGTTTAGATGTTCGTCGAATTGAGACTTTGAAAGATGGCCAAGAAGCGGTCGGAAATCGTACGCGCGTCAAAGTAGTGAAAAATAAGGTTGCGCCACCATTTAAGCAGGCTGAATTCGACATTATTTACGGCGTTGGTATTTCACGCGAAGGTTCATTGATTGACCTTGGTGTTGAGTGCGACGTAGTTAAGAAGTCGGGCGCTTGGTATACCTACGAAGGCGATCAATTGGGTCAGGGCAAGGAAAATTCTCGTGCCTTCTTGATTGATAATCCTGATCTAGCAAATGAGATCGAACAGAAGATTCGTGCGGTTTATTCGCCGGTTGAAGTTGATCCTGCGATGGTCAAGGAAATCGAAGACGCTGCGGCGGATGTCGATTTCTAATCTCGAAGATGTAAATGTTGAATCTGGCGCTACTTCGGTAGCGCCAGATTTGCATGGGGCGGCGATGACCATTGCAACTAATGCACTTGCGATGCGCGCAAAGAGTCGTGGGGAATTGGCAGCGCAGCTAAAGCGTCGCGGGATTCCGTTGGATGTGGCAAATGATGTGCTGGATCGCTTGGAGCGTTCTAAGTTAATTGATGATTTGGAATTTGCTCGGGTCTGGTCGCGTACGCGACTTAGTTCAAAAAAGATTAGCAAGCGAGTATTGGCTCAGGAGCTTCGCAAAAAAGAAGTCGCTGAAGATTTAATTGCAATGGCTTTGGATGAAATCAGTATTGAAGATGAATATGAAGCAGCGTTGCAGTTGGGCGAACGAAAGGCGCGGTCTTTGCAGAACTATGCGGAAGATGTGCGTGAGCGACGAATTACTTCCGCTTTGGCTCGCAAGGGTTATAACTACTCAATAATCTCCCGCGTGCTGCGCGAAATCGCTTAATTTCTGACCTTTTTGGTCTCTTGGATTAGCTCAGTATTCCCGTAAAATTTGGGGATGCGCCATAATTTCAAAAGCCTGATTGTTGTTGCGGCAA
>CAYYFI010000055.1:1929-6164 GCA_964471265.1 uncultured Actinomycetes bacterium
AATATGAAGCAGCGTTGCAATTGGGCGAACGAAAGGCGCGGTCATTGGCGAATTACGCAGAAGATGTGCGTGAGCGACGAATTACTTCAGCCCTTGCTCGTAAGGGTTATAACTACTCAATAATCTCCCGCGTATTACGCGAAATCGCCTGACCTGACTAGACACCTCAGGGTTAATGCTGGGTTCGGCGCGTAAAATTTGAACATGCGCCATAATTTCAAAAGCCTGATTGTTGTTGCGGCAACAATATTTTCGCTAAATGCCACAATCGTTCCGACTACGGCGTTGGACCTTGGCGCTAAAGCAACGTACATCATTACGGTTAATCCAACTGCGCGCACAGCAATTGAAGCTGCTGTTACTAAAAATGGTTGGAAGATTGGCAATAAATATCAATACGCATTTGATGGCTATACCGTTGAGCTGCCGAAATTGGTGGCGGGTTTACTTGCAAAGATTCCAAATGTTTTAAGTATTGAAGAAGATCAACCAGTAACTGGTCTTGCAATTCAAAATACCCAAAGCCCAACTCCTTCTTGGGGATTAGATCGTGTGGATCAGAGAGAGAAAGTTGGAACCACCAACGCATATGGATACAGAAGTGCAGGTAGTGGTGCGACTGTTTATATTGCGGATACCGGAATTTACCAACAATCAGATTTCGGTAATCGAATCACGACTGTTGGTTATTCAGCAATTAATGATGGAAATGGCACAGTAGATTGCAATGGGCACGGAACCCACGTGGCCGGAACTGTAGCGGGCACTAAATATGGTTTAGCAAAAAATGCAAAGTTAGTTCCGGTGAGAATTTTGAATTGTGCCGGTAGTGGTTCTTATGCAGGTGTGATTGCTGGTCTAGATTGGATTTTAAGTCCTGAAAATAGCAATTCGAAAACACAAGCAGTTGTGAACATGAGTATCGGTGGACCAGCTTCTTCTGCATTAAATGCAGCGATTCAAAGAGTTACTAATGCCGGAATTGTGGTTGTGGTAGCTGCAGGTAATGATGCTGCCGATGCCTGTACAAAATCTCCTGCAAGTGCACCTAGTGCAATTACAGTCGGTGCATCAATGATTACTGATGGCGTAGCATCATTTTCGAACCAGGGAAGTTGTGTAGATATTTTCGCTCCTGGTTATCAAATTACTTCAGATTGGTTTGGAGCAGCAGATGCTACTTATGTGGCTTCAGGTACCTCTATGGCTTCACCACACGTGGCAGGAGCTGCAGCGATCTATTTAGGCTTAAATCCAACCGCTTCAGTAGCTCAAGTAACACAGTATTTAGATGGCGAATCGACCAAGGACGTTTTGACTGGTTTGAAGGCGAATACCGTAAATAAATTACTTTATGTTTCTCCAACTGATGGTGCTGCGCCAATTGTGCCTCCAGTAGTAGCAACAAAGACGGTCACAAATATTACGCATCAGAGTGCGGATATAAATATTGATGTGAATCCAGGGTACGCACCAACTTCTTTAGCATTTGAATATGCTGTCGATAGCGCCTTTACATCTCCAATCAGTGCTCCAGTAAATCCAGGATCTGTTGATGGTGGCGCAACAACTACAGCGGTTGTAAAACTAACTGGATTAACTCCATCTAAAACTTATTACTACCGTATTATCGGAATTAACGAATCAGGAACGACTGTTAGTGCGGTAGGAAATTTCGCTACTTTAGCGCCTCCAGTTATAGCTCCAACCGTGAAAGCTTCAGATGTTTCTAATTTAACAGCATATAGCGCGACATTAAATGGTTCGGTACAAGCTGGAAATGCTTCCGCAAACTTCACATTTATGTACGGAACAGATCCAGAATTTAAAACAAACACCAGTACGGTTGCTGCCAGCCCATTCACAATTTCTGGTAATACATTGACCAATGTTTCCTTGAATATTTCATTCCTAGATGGTGGCAAAACTTACTATTACAAAGTAGTAGGCATTAATCCAACCGGTACTTCTCATTCAAATGTAATTACATTTACGACTCCGGTAGCGCCAGGTTTAGCTCCGACGGTAACGGCTAACATAAAGCCAATTTCAAGAGTTGTTGCAACTGCCGAATTCTCAGGAACAGTTAACCCGCAATCACAAACTACAACAGTTAAATTTATTTTTGGATATGAGAAATCTCTAACTATTGGACAGACAATTATCACTATCCCAGAGAGTCCGATAACTGGAGAAGGTGACATACCAGTAGTTGCAAAACCTCAAGGGTTAAAGCCTGGTACTGGTGTTTATTTCCAGTTTGTAGCTTTGAATGCCTCCGGAGTTACTAAGAGCGTTATTCAGTACGCGATTATGAATCCAGAAACTCCAACGATTTCTAATACTTACGTAACAGGGCAGACGGCTTCTGGTCTGACATTAAATGGTACTTACACGCCAAACGGAAGTAACACTCGAGTCTGGTTTGATTACTCTTTAGATCCAAATTTGGCATCTGGAGTAATAAGTGTTCAAGCAACTCCATTTGCAGTTGCTTCAGCTGCAACATATACATCAACGGCAGTTATAACCGGCTTACCTTCCGGAACTAAGTATTACTTCCGATTAAGGCTTGTAACTGCTACCAATGCAGATTGGTCGAAAGTCGAAAGTCCAATTAAGTTGGCGGAAACTCTTGCGGTAGTTGTTAAGCCAACACCAACTCCAACCCCGACACCAACTCCGACTCCAACTCCGACTCCGACACCAACTCCGACTCCGACACCAACTCCGACTCCGACACCAACTCCGACTCCGACTCCGACTCCGACTCCGACTCCGACTCCGACACCAACCCCAACACCAACCCCGACACCAACCCCGACACCAACCCCGACACCAACCCCGACACCAACACCGGGTACTAAGGCACTACAGACAATTAATTTCCCACCGCTTGCCGATCGTAATGTCAGTGGTCAAGGAACGAAGTTATTAGCAACGGCTTCTTCTGGACTACCAGTCTCATACAGCATTGATAGTTCAGGTATTTGTGTACTTTTGAATTTAGGTAACAATGTCTACTCAGTGCAACCTAGTAGCAAGGCAATCACAACTGATTTTGTTACATGTACTTTAACTGCAATC
Organism: uncultured Actinomycetes bacterium; assembly: GCA_964471265.1. Taxonomy (GTDB): domain Bacteria; phylum Actinomycetota; class Actinomycetes; order Nanopelagicales; family Nanopelagicaceae; genus ZLKRG08. The sequence goes on from CAYYFI010000055.1 coordinate 5,017, forward strand.
CAAAACGGAAATGATAAATTCCTTGCAGCGCAATCAGTCTCACAAACATTAAAACTATTCCGCCAAGCTTCAAAGATAACTTTAACCACACCAAATGCAGTTACTGATGGTGGTGGTTATTTAATAGCGGGTGCTTATTCCACGACTTCGCCTATTTTTGGCTCGAATGTAGTGGTTCGAATTACCCAGTTAACGCCAACCATTTGCACCACTGAGAGCACGATGTATATGGGTAACCAAACTACAAGAACCACTGTTCGTTCAAGGGCAAACGGTACTTGTTCACTGCAGTTCGATTACCCGGGGGATAACAATTTGCTTCCAACCACAACTACTTGGACCACAACAGTAACTGGCAGTACATCTCCTGCACCTGGTAGCAATACGGCGCAATCGATTAATTTCCCGGTAATTGCAGATCGTGAATTTGGGGCAGGCTACTATTTGAACGCAACAGCATCATCTAAGCTGACTGTAACTTATAAGAGTTTGACTCCGAATGTTTGTAGCATTCTGGCCGCAACTGCGGGCCCTGCAGTTCAATATGTAACCCCAGTCCTTGGTGATGTATTAACTTGCAGCGTTGAAGCATCTCAACCAGGAGATGATCGATATGCAGCTGCGGCACCTGTAGTAAGAAGTTTCTTATTTAAAAAGGCTGCAATGGTCATTAATAACTACTTCACAGCAACTACTGTAAAAAGTTCAGCATTGGCTGCGATAACTTCAACTTCATATGTCTCGAATTCAACTTATAACTTTATTTCCTCAATTTTGTACGCGAATGGCAATAATTCTGGACTCGCAAGTTTCGGACATCTTCTTGTTGCGACAAGTCAAACTCCGCTTGTATGCACGGTAACTGGCAATGCGATTCAAGATCGTGGTTCTCTGTACACCTGGGCTGCTGTAAAAACTTTGTCTACCGGTACTTGTACTATCCGTTGGAGCTTTGCAGGCACAGATACCAGAGCTGCAATTTACAAAGATATGTCATTTACAATTAGTAAATAATGAAAAGTTTTGTTGTAGCCGTTTTGGCGCTTAGTTTATTAACGCCGACATCAGCAGAAGCAGCATCGGTAAAAGCTGGCGCAAAGTGCACCAAAGCTGGTGCCACTGCAATCGCAAGCGGTAAGAAATTTACC
>CAYYFI010000056.1:0-5815 GCA_964471265.1 uncultured Actinomycetes bacterium
GGCGGTAACCAACTGATAGTAGGTTCAATGCACACCTCCTAAGTGTGTCGTGGGGGATTGACCTGTTTTACAGACGAACCCGTACGGTGTTCATCTGCTTACTCCTCATCAATTAAGAATCCTTCGATTCTTTACGATCGAAAAATGCTTGAATATGTTCTGCTGCCATCCGTGCGGCATCAGTTATTTTCGCTTTTCGATTCGTAGCCACGCGGTCTCCCGACATGACATCCTTGATGAGGAATCCTTTGTAATCAGCAAATGGCTTTCCTTTTGCCATCACTGTGAAGCCGCTAAGAAGCAGCCCGTCTTTAATGACGCCATCTCCATCTGCAAGTAGCGCCACATATGCGCGACCACCGCGATAACGCTTTCCGCCAACACCGATTGCAACAGTGCCGCCTTCAATTGATTTACGTAGAGATGCAAGCTCTCTTTGAAATCTTTGTGCTTGGCGCCACGCAAGAAGAAGTTGAACTGCCCAAGCGATACCTAAAACGGTAAAAAAGGTCCCTAACCCGCTCATGCTGTGCGTGCCTCCGAACCTGTTAAGAATTTTAAGATGGCATTTGCGCACGAGAGATCAATAATTAAATTATCAACTAGCTTGCTTCGCGCCGCACCGACTACGCCAAGGACTTTATCCGCACCAGTTGCTACGCCAATTACTCTTGGGATTTTGCGGATTTCATCTAGAGAAATACCAATTACGCGGTTATCGAGTGCATTTGAAAGAATCTTTCCTTGTGCGTTATAAAAACGAGCTGCAATATCACCAGCCATATTTTTAAATGTGCTTTCGCGCTCGCTTTTAGGTAAACCAAATTCCTCAACTAACATCTCAGAAGAGGTTGAGCCAGAAGATCCAATTCCGACCAATGCCACATCCGCTTTTCTAGCAATATTGAGTACGCGTGACACCGCGGGTTCGGCCATCAAGGAATCTCGAGTTTTCTGAGAGCTAACGACAACCGGTGCGCTAAACGGAATGAAATCTGCATTTAAGTTCCGAGCCAAAGTTCGTCCAACTTCTTCGGCGCTAACTGATGTCATCACATTTGACATAGAACCCATCAATTGAGTTACTTTCAAACCTGGAATGCTGTCTTTTCGACAATTTACAACGGTAGCCTCAAGTCCTCGGCCCCAGGAAATTGCAATAGTTTGATTTGCTTTTAGATTTTTCTGCAATGTTTGCGCAGCGCTTCTACCTACCGCGTTTAAGGCCAAGTCATTTCGGTCGGGTGCGATAACTTGAATATCATCAACCCCAAGTTTTTCGATTAGTTGTTGCGCAATGTAATCATGGCGCGAAGTAGGGGCAATGATTCGAATTTCTACGTAACCCAAACGACGAGCAGTTGTAAGCATTCGGGAGATATTTGAGCGCGAGGTGTTTAATTTTGCGGCCACTTGATCTTGAGAGAGTTCATCTTCGTAGTACATGCGCGCAGCTTGGAGGATTAGCTCCGTCTCGCGCTGTTTCATCAAGATCCGTTCTATCTGGTCCACGGTGACCAAATCCCTGAATTTGGGGTTAGTGTCCTACCGCACACAGTTGCGGTCAAGGACATTTGTGAGCATTTTTGTGAGTTACTGGCACGTACGTGCAAATTAAATGGCCCCAGCAAGGCGGTCCAGCAGAATCGCACCATCATAAAAATCAAGTGCTCGCAGGTCGATAGTTAGAGATAGAGAGAGGACACCATTGCTATCAATGCCAACAGTGAGACCAGTAGTTTGATTTGGAAATAACACTGGCTTGGTTGAGGTCATTGAGTAACTTGTTAGATCAAAGATTGTTGAAGTCGCGCCATTAAGCATTGCTAGCGGCACTTTCCCGATCTTTGCTTGTTCGGTTGTGATTTCGACAAGTTGGATAAGAGAAGCTAGATCCAACTGATCCGGATTTTTAAATACCGGTAATGCACTTCCATATTTTGATTCGATGATTAACGCGATGCCAATTTCAGTTTGTCCGAAGCTTCGTAAAGTTTTTGCCCATTTAGCAAGTAATTGTGCATGCCACTCTGCGTGACTTCTTGCTAGTTTATTTATGCTTCGCGTAAATGAAGTTTGTGGAATATCAAGAGTCGCTGCTATACCTTTTGCAATTAACTCTTTATTTGCCTGTTGGCGCTTTGCAATTGCCGGATCTACATTTGCATTTAGTACATCTTCATATGTGATGGTGTCGGATGGTCCAGTTGGGTTAATTGTTTGAAGATTGATTCCCTTATCGGCAGCTAGGTTTCGAGCAGCCGGTACTGATTTCGGACTCTTGTTAATGTTTGCAGGAGTAACGGCAACTGGTTCCGGAGTCACAACTTGTTGTGGCACCTCTGCCACACTTGCATTAATGGTCGCCTCAGAAACCTCGGTAGCAGGTTCGTCGAAGTCGAAAGATAAAACCTGAGTTTGGGTTTCCATGATTAAAACTGGCTTACCGATTTCTAGAACTGCACCGGGAGCGGCTAATAATTTTTCAATTTTGCCATCGGCCGGAGCTTCAACTTCCATGTCGATCTTGTCGGTCATTACCTCAAACAGAACGTCTCCAGCTTTAACTTCTTGACCCTCAGATACGTGAAAACCAATTAATTCTCCGGTTTCCATGGTCATGCTCATCTTCGGCATGACGACTGTGTGTTTGAAACTCATCGCCAAGTTTTCACAATCTCATTGGCCGCGGCATAAATATCTTCAACCTGCGGCACGGCAGCTTTCTCTAATTGTGGTGCATAAGGAATTGGAATATTTAGCCCAGCCACTTTTTTAATAGGTGCTTTCAATGATCCGAATACATGTGAACCTGCAACCTGTGCGATTACTTCATTGATAAAACCACCATGCGATGGACCTTCTTGTACGACTAGCAAGCGACCGGTTAAATCTACTGATTCAAAAGTGGTTGACATATCTAGCGGCGAAATTGTTCTAGGATCTATAACAGTTACCTCGATGCCTTCTGCAGATAACTTATCTGCAACTTCGAGTGATTTCTTAACCATGATTCCGGTTGCGACAATTGTTAAATCTTTACCAGTGCGAACAACTCGGCTAACACCTAGAGGAATACGCGCATTACCTTCTGGAACTGGTTCCCAACCCGGAGTCTTATAAAGCAATTTGTGTTCCAAGAAAACCACTGGGTTCGGATCATCAATTGCTGATAGTAAAAGTCCTTTCGCATCTGCTGGATTTGATGGAACTACAACTTTCAAACCAGGAACATTGGTAAACCAGTTTTCAACAATCTGTGAGTGTTGCGCCGCAGCACCGGTACCTGAACCTTGCGGTGCACGGATAACCATGGGTACATGTAGCGCGCCACCTAACATGAAATGAATTTTTGCGGCTTGGTTTGCAATTTGATCCATCGCTTGTGCAGAGAAATCTGAAAATTGGATTTCAGCGATTGGGCGCATACCTGAAAGCGCTGCACCCACTGCAGCACCAATGTAACCAAGTTCAGATATAGGTGTATCAATCACGCGATCTGCACCGAATTTTTCGTACATACCGGCAGATACGCCAAAAGCGCCGCCATATACGCCAACATCCTCGCCCATTAAAAATACCTCTGGACGCTCTTCCATCGCAATTGTCATTGCTTCGCGTACTGCCTCGGCCATAGTTAACATGCGATCAGACAATTACATCACCGCCTTGAAAACTGCGGCTTCTAAGCCAGCTGGGTCAGCAGCTTTTGCTTTAACAGATTCGTTGACCGCTGCAATGATTTCATCAGTTGCTTGTTGTTGCACTGCATCCATCTCTTCTTGAGTCAATAAATTCTTTTCGTGAATTAATGACATAAATTTTGCAATTGGTTCTTTGGTTTTCCACTCATCAATCTCTTCTTTGGTGCGATAAAGATTCTTATCTGAACGAGAGTGACCTTTCCAACGATAAGTAACGCACTCAATAAGTGTTGGACCACCGCTGTTGCGAGCTCTTTGCACAGCTTGCTCTGCTGCCTCATATACGGCAACTACGTCATTACCGTCAACAGTCACGCCAGGAATTCCATATCCGAGTCCGCGATCGGCAAGATTTTCTAAAGCGAAAGCTTTCTCAGTGGAATTAGACATTCCATATTTGTTATTTTCACAGACAAAAACCACTGGTAATTTCCAAATTGCAGCCATATTTGCAGCTTCATGAAATGCGCCTTCATTCAGCGCGCCATCACCAAAGAATGAAACAACAACATTTTCTTTCTTTTGTAATTTTGAAGCTAAGGCAGCGCCAGTTGCAATTGGAATGCCGCCCGCCACTATGCCGTTTGCACCCAGATTTCCGGTCTCAACATCTGCAATGTGCATGGAGCCACCACGACCACCGCAATATCCAATTTCTTTTCCAAGTAACTCTGCAATCATTCGAGTTAAATCTGCGCCTTTTGCGATGCAATGTCCATGTCCGCGGTGTGTTGATGTAATTTGATCTGTAATTTTCAAAGCCATACATACACCAGTTGGCGAAGCTTCTTGACCGACTGATAAATGCATTGTTCCGTGCATCATTCCACGACCAAAAAGGTCTTCTACCGCATCTTCGAATTTACGAATCTTCCACATATATAGAAGTGCATGTTTTGCATGCGCTTTCGAAGACAAAGGGTGTCCAATCATTAGATCTTTAGGTGCCATTTATCTACTTTCACATTTGTGCATGTTGCTGAACAGATGTTCATATTTAACATTAGAACTTTCAATTACGCTAGCCCAATGAAGGAATTTCTTACAAAAGTTGGCTCGCCAGTAGGACTTCATGCGCGCCCAGCATCTTTATTTGCAAGAACTGCAAAAGAGTCTGGATGCAAAGTTTCAGTTGCGAAGATTGCTGAAGACGGTACAGAAACTCCATTCGTTGATGGCGTATCGCTACTTAAGATCATGGCACTTGGAATTAAGTGCGGCGAATCAATTAAAGTGCAAGTCGAAGGCGAAAATGAAGATACTGCCGCTGCATCTTTGCAGGCAATTGTGGAAAGCACCGAGCATTAATTTCCATTTGGAAAAATAATTTATGAATAAATTGCGAACCGGAGTTGGAGTAGATGCGCATAAATTCGCAGCTACTGGTCCATGCCATTTAGCAGGTTTGGAATGGCCGGAAGCAAAACGCTTAGATGGACATTCAGATGGCGATGCCGCAGTGCATGCGCTATGTGATGCAGTTTTAGCTGCCGCAGGATTAGGAGATGTGGGACAGGTATTTGGTATTGATAAACCAGAATGGAAAGGTGCAAGTGGTCTAAAGATGATTCAACATTTGCGTGCCTTGATTTCCGAAAAATCTATCGAAATAAATAATGTTTCTATTCAAATTGTCGGAAATTCACCAAAGATCTCTAAACGTCGCGACGAAGCTCAGCAAGTCTTATCTGATGCACTTGGTGCACCTGTCACAATTGGCGCTACTACCACTGACACTATGGGCTTTACCGGTCGAGGCGAAGGAGTATTCGTGATTGCAAATGCTTTGGTGCGCCTGCCATGAAGCTATACAACACTCGTACCCGTGAAACTTCTGAATTTAAACCGTTAGTTGCGGGCAAAGTTGGAATTTATGTTTGCGGTGCTACCGTGCAATCTTTCCCCCATATTGGACATGTCCGAAGCGGAATTAATTTCGATATTTTGCGCCGCTGGTTAAGTGCCAGTGGTTATGACGTTACCTTTATCCGTAATGTCACTGATATTGACGATAAAATTTTAGAGAAATCAAAGGCTGAAAATCTGCCGTGGTGGGCGCTGGCTTTTAAATATGAACAAGAATTTCAAAAGGCATATGCGCTATTAAACGT
>CAYYFI010000057.1:0-5750 GCA_964471265.1 uncultured Actinomycetes bacterium
CTGGCTTCAATAGATCGTCCAACTTGGTAATTGTGCCAAGTGATCCGTCATAACCAATGGTCATGGTTCCGGTGTAGTTAGGTGTGTACTCTGCAGAAGGGACTGCTGTTGCACCTAGATTATTTGCCCAGTTACGTACCTTGTATGGTGCGAAAGTTCCGGTTCCCAAATACTTAGCTGCTACCGCTAAACCAATGTCAAATACATCTGGTGAACGGTTTGTTCCCTTTAGACGATTAGCTGCATCAATTTCATCTTGTGATGAACCTTCTGGATCAGCCTCATCGACTTTAACTCCATAAGTAGCTTTGAATTTTTCAATCATGGTGCCGTAATCTGCCCAGTAATGTGGCAATGCGATTACGTTTAGTTGACCTTCTTTGCGGCACTCATTTGCTAGACCGGTGATGCCACCAGCTTGAGATGCGCTAGTTGCGGTTGCAAATTTGCTAGCCGCACTTGCAGAGGTCAGTGTTGGTACAGCAAGCGCTAATGAAACTGTTGCTACAACAGCCACCTTAGCTAGCTTTGAAAACTTCACTGTTTTCTCCTTGTTGTTTTGAATTGATTGTGGGTTGATTTTTGTTTTGCTTATTAAGTTGTATCCCGAATCCTGAAAAATCACGTGATAAATTTTCAGAATTTGGAAATTTTCTGAGGTGAATGGCTAGTCGAATACCAATACGTTCCTGGCCCCCTCGCCTGCTCTCAATCTGTTGAAAGCCTCATTCAGACCCCCCAAACCTATGCGTTCACTGATGAGTTCGTCTAGGAAAAGCTCTCCAGAAAGATAACTTTTTACTAACGAAATTACATCTTTTTGTAAGTTTGCCGAGCCGAAATAACAGCCCTTTATGGATTGCTCATTGACGAAGGGCCCGGCATCGATAGTTAATTGGGCTCCGTTTTTCAATAATCCGACCAAGGTCAACTGACCTTGAACTCCAGTAGCTAGCCAGGCCTGAGAAATGGTTGCCTCGCGACCAGAGGCATCAAAGACATAGTCAGCTCCGCCGCACACTGCCTTTACATATGCCACCGGATCTTCCTTTGCGGCATTTACAGTATGAGTCGCGCCAAGCTTCTTGGCCAGCTCCAATTTTTCATCGCTGATATCAACTGCAATTATGGTCTTGGCTCCAACTAAGCGAGCGCCTTGCACACTATTTAAACCAACACCGCCGCAACCGAATACTGCGACCGATGATCCTGATTTAACATTTGCAGTATTTACCACAGCGCCATAACCAGTTAACACTGCACAACTAAGAAGTGCTGCGCGATCTAAAGGCATCTCTTTCGGAATTACTACAGCTCCGGATGCAGGCACTACTGCGTATTCAGCAAATGATGCTACGCATAAAAATTGATTTAAGTGCTCTCCGTTTTCAGTGAGGCGACTGGTTTTATCGAAAAGTCCGCCAACGCTCATAGCTTCGCCAGCGGTAGCGCAGTAATTAGGAACACCCCGATTGCACCATTCACAATTTCCGCAATTTGGAACAATTGACATCACCACGTGATCGCCAACTTTAATTCCATTAACGTCAGGGCCAACTTCCTGAACTATGCCAGAGGCCTCGTGGCCAATTACGGCCGGAAATGGCACAAGCTTTCGCTTACCATCAATTGCGTTTAAATCACTTGCGCATAATCCACTAGCGGCTACTTTCACCAGAATCTCTCCAGATTTTGGTTTATCTAATTCAACTTCTGCAATTCGAAAGTCTTTACCAACTTGATCGAGCACGGCAGCTTTTATTTTCACGTTTAGCCTCTCTAAATATCCGCCTTTGGAATAGCGAGAAGTTACACCTGGTTCGCATTATGTAACAGGTTTTTTACTGCTTTTTTGGTGAAATTAAGTTAAATTCTCCTCCAAATGAAACGGTGGTTCACATGACGCAACGAGTGCAATCTGTGGAGCGAGCGCTTAGTTTGCTCGATGCCTTAGCGACTTATTCAGCGCCACCAACAATTCCAGAGCTTGCCAAAGCTGCAAAAGTAAATCGTGCAACTGCTTGGCGCTTGATGAAAACACTGGTGGCATACGAATTAGCCGAAAGAGATGAAATTACCGGTACTTATAAAGTTGGTCCCGGAGCTTTAAGACTTGCAGCAGCTACTGACAATTCAACTTTTGTCAGACGTGCTCGCCCACTTTTAGAAAAGGTAGCTGAAAAAACCGGTGGCAGTGCATTTCTTGAGATTGCTACCCGAGGTGAATTAATCGTGATGGATCAAGTCAGATCAAATTCACCTATTAAAGTTGATTTAGCCGGTATGACCGTACCTCTTCACTGCGGTTCAGTTGGAAAACTTTATTTGGCAACCCTTACCGACCATGAATTAAATGAATATTTAAAGAGAAAATTAACCGCGTTAACCCGCTACACAATCACCAAACCTGCTGTTTTAAAAAAAGAAATTTTGGAAGCTCGGGTAACGGGAATCGCGATAAATTACAAAGAGCACCGGGAAGAATGGTGTGGCATTTCTGCTGCAATCAATGACCGTGCAGGACGTACGGTAGCTTATTTGAATGTTACGTTGCCAACATTTAATAATTCAAAGGAAAAAGTTAAAGCGCTCTCTCCAATTTTAATTAGCGCGGCCACTGATATCAGCGCACTATTTAGCAAAGGTAATTACTAATCCATTTTTTCGTAAGCCGGCAATGTTAAAAAGTCTAAATATTCATCATTTATAGCGCATGCGGTAAAGGTGTCCCTGGCTTCCCTATATTTCTGAGAATCGCCCAACTTAGCTACTTCTTCCTCCACTAATTGTTTAACTAGTTCCTTGGTAATTTCCCGACCATCATCCAAGGATGTTTTGTTATGAATCCATTGCCAGATTTGGCTTCTGGAGATTTCAGCAGTTGCGGCATCTTCCATAAGGTTAAAAATGGCTACTGCGCCAACGCCACGAAGCCAGCTTTCCAAATATTGAATTGAAACGCTGATGTTATTTCGCAAACCTGCCTCTGTGACCACACCCGGCGTAGCTTTAACGTTAAGCAAATCTGCCGCGGTTATTGAAACTTCTTCGCGCTTTCGATTAATTTGATTGGGATTCTCACCTAGCACTGCAGTGAATTCACTCTTACAAAGTTCCACCATTCCAGGATGTGCAACCCAAGATCCATCAAATCCATCGTTTGCTTCGCGCGCTTTATCGGCTTTCACTTTAGCGAAAGCAGTTTCATTAATAGTTGGATCAGCGCTTGGTATAAACGCGGCCATACCTCCTATGGCTGAGGCATTTCGCTTATGACAAGTTTGGACTAAAAGTTCTGTGTAAGCTCGCATAAATGGCACCGTCATAGTTACAGAATTTCTTTCAGGCAAAACAAAATCTTTTCCACTAGTTCGGTGTGTTTTAATTACGCTAAACATAAAATCCCAACGGCCTGCATTCAGTCCAGAGCAATGTTCGCGAAGTTCGTACAAAATTTCTTCCATTTCAAATGCGGCTGGATAGGTTTCAATTAGAACCGTGGCTCTGATAGTTCCGCGTGGAATACCTAAGAAATCTTGTGCGATATTAAAGGCTTCATTCCAAAGTCTTGCTTCTAAATGAGATTCTAATTTTGCCAAGTAGAAGTAAGGGCCAAGACCATTATTTATCTGAAGCTTGGCGCTTGCTGTCATGTATAGCGCGAAATCTACAAATGACCCTGAAGTAATTTCACCATTTACCAGAATGTGCTTCTCTGGAAGATGCAATCCTCGGGGCCTCATAACAATGGTGGCTAAAGGTGCATCTGAGCGCAATTGATATTTCTTGCCTGCTTCATTGGTGTATTCAATGGTTCCTGAAATTGCATCTTTCAAATTAATCTGGCCTTGAATTACATTTTCCCAGTTTGGAGTGGTGGAATCTTCTTGATCCGCAAGCCAGATTTTTGCCCCCGAATTTAGCGCGTTGATGGTCATTTTTCTTTCGGTAGGGCCGGTAATTTCAACTCTACGATCTATTAAACCCGGGGCTAGCGGAGCCACTTTCCAAGTAGCATCTTCTCGAATTGACCTAGTGCTTTCGAGAAAATCTAACTCTTTACCTTCTGCTATTTCTTGAACTCGAATTCTTCGCTGCTTCAACAACTCTAATCTGCGCAAATTAAGTTCAGTGTGTAATTTCTCGATTAGACCTAAAGCTGTCGGTGAAAGAATTTCCTGCTGGCGCGGTAATTCTGACCCAGTAATTTTTATGGTCATGTTAAATCAACCCAAGTAGTTTTTAGTGCGCTATAGGCATCTAAAGCATGTAGCGACTTATCTCTTCCGGTTCCGGATGCACCAAATCCGCCGAACGGAGTGATTACATCAAGAGCATCAAAAGTATTTACCCACACGGTTCCGGCTCGAAGTTTTCGAGCAAATTTATGCGCTTTGGCAACATTGTCTGTCCAAACTGAAGCAGCTAAACCGTATTCGGTGTCATTTGCTATTGCTAGCGCTTCTGCATCGTCTTTAGCTTCAATTGCTACTAAAACCGGCCCAAAAATTTCTTCACGTGCAATCCTGGATTGATTTGAAACTTTTGTTACTAAAGTTGGTTGGATAAATAGATTATCTCCGGTTGCTTTTTCGCCGCCACAAATTAATTGCTCTCCGTCTTGGCCAATTAAATCAAGGTATGTGTTGACTCGATCTCTTTGTGCTTTTGAAACAATTGGACCCATTTGAGTGTTTGGGTCAAGCGGATCGCCCACAATAAATTTTTGGGCAAAGTCTTTTAAGTGGCTAAAAAGCTCTTCTTTTACAGATGTTTCAACAATTACACGCGAGGAAGCATTACATGTTTGACCTGCGTTATAGTAAATCGCCCAACCAATAGTCTCTGCTGCTAATTTTAAATTCTTACAATCCGCCAAAACGACTTGTGGACTTTTTCCGCCTAACTCTAACGAGACTTGTTTCATATTTGATTCTGCTGCATATTGCAGCATTTTGCGGCCGGTAGGGCCACTTCCGGTAAAAGCGATTTTTGCAACATCCATATGTTTTGCAAGAGCACTGCCAGCTTCCGCGCCAAGCCCTGGAACTACGTTGAAAACACCTTCTGGTAATCCCGCTTCAATTGCTAGTTCTGCCATTCGTATCGCAGTTAAAGAGGAATTTTCAGCTGGTTTTACTACAATCGAATTTCCCATTGCAAGAGCAGGGCCAAGTTTCCAGGAAGTGATACTCATCGGATAATTCCATGGAACTATTGCACCAATTACTCCCAATGGTTCTCGGGTAATCATTGCCAAAGAATTTCGGGGTGCTGGTGCAATTTCATCATATGTTTTATCTATGGTTTCGGCATACCATTGAATAACGCGAGCCGAATTTCGAGTATCGACTGCAAGTGAATCACTAATAGGTTTGCCTACATCTAGAGTTTCAAGAAGTGCTAATTCATCTCGATGTTCATTTAATAATTCTGCCCACTTCAACATGATTGCTTTTTTATCTCGTGGATTCATTTCAGACCAAACACCAGAGTCAAATGCTTTTTTGGCTGAAGCTACAGCACGGTCAATATCGATTTGATCTCCCGAAGCAATTTCACCAATGACTTTGTTTAAAGTTGGTGAATAATCCTCAAAAGTTTTGCCGGATGCAGCTGGCGAAGACTTACCATCAATAAAAATGTTTCCATTAACTTTTATTTTATTGGCACGTTCCTGCCAGATTTCAGTGGTTGACATAGCAGAATGTTAATTACACTCACCCATAGGAAGGCAATGCTCTGGTTGC
>CAYYFI010000058.1:0-5553 GCA_964471265.1 uncultured Actinomycetes bacterium
AAAGGCATCATTAGTTGGAAACAACAAGTTCCCACTCCTCAGCCATACACGGGTAGTAATGCTTGGTCTATTCCAATAAAGCCAATAATTAGTAAATCACCAATGTCAGCCAAAAATCATTTCCTACGCGGAGCAATAGCAATTGCAGTAAATGGAATTCCAATTTTCAATGCTTTAAATAACCGCGGGGATGACGCACTTTTGGCAGGTGAATTAGATGATTGGGGTGGACACTGCGGAAGAGCAGATGATTATCACTATCACATTGCACCACTACATCTTCAATCAGTTGTAGGCAAGAAAGTACCTATAGCTTATGCCTTAGATGGTTTTCCAATTTATGGTGATACTGAAGTCGATGGCAAGGGTGTTGGAAAACTTGATGAATTTAATGGACATTTTGATGCAAAGAAAAATTACCACTATCACGGAACAAAAACTTATCCATATATCAATGGTGGATTTAGAGGCATTGTTCAGGAAATTGATGGCCAAGTCGATCCGCAATCTGCAACTAAAGCTTTTAGACCTGCAGGATCACCACTCAAAGGCGCAACTATTACTCAATGCGAGCAAATTAATGCCAACACCTTTGATTTGAAATATGCGGTTGCTGGTCAATCTTATGAAATTAAGTACTTCGCTGACTTATCTTCGGTACAAATGACATTTGTAGCTCCAGATGGAACTGAACGCACGGAAAGCTATATCCGTAAATGAAAAGAATCCTGAAACTTGCTATTAGCCGAAGGAATTTCATCCGTGCATCAATCATTGCAATAATTGGAACGCCAAAAGCGGAGGCAGTTTCCTTAATCATTTCGAGTAAAGTCTTTATTCCAATAGGAACTTCGAGCGCTCGAATTCAAATTACAAGTAATCAGGTTGTAAATGCCTATATTGAGTATGGATATTCCAGAGGCAAATACACCAGCAAGTCTCCAGTTTCTCAAGTAAAAGTGGGTAGCGAGAACTTTATTAATCTGCAGAATTTGAAACCGGCTTCCCAAGTCTTCTATAGGTTGAGATACAGTTTAAAGAATAATTCGACTTATTTAGCAAAGCCAGAGATTTCATTTAACACCGCGTCGAAAAGCGTCAACACCACTTTTGCTATTCAAGCTGATCCACATATGGACGAGAATTCCGATGCCAATGTTTATTCCGGCACTTTGCAGCAAATAGTTAAAGCCAGTCCAGCCTTCCTCATGGATTTAGGCGATATCTTTATGGTTGATAAATTGCCTAATAAAAGTGAAGCCAATATCAGAGCACGCTTCGAATTAATGCTCGGCTATTACAAACAATTAGGGTCAGTTCCGCTAAAGATATGTTTAGGCAATCATGATGGTGAACTTGGTTATAGCCAATTCAATACTAAGAATTATCGAAAAGAATATTTCCCTGAGCAAACTGGAGAACTTGCATATTATTCGTTTGAAGGTCCGGATCAATTGCATGTAGTTTTAGATCCATTTACATACACCACATCAAATCCAAAGGATGATGGATGGCAGTGGACTTTGGGTAGAACTCAGTATGACTGGTTAGTTGATACTTTAAGTAAATCTACAGCTACCCATAAATTTATTTATATTCATCATTTGTTGGTTGGTAACGCAACCTCTAGAGGCGGAGTAGAGATAGCGAAACTAAACGAGTGGGGCGGCAACAATGTCGATGGCACTTATGGATTTGATAAGAATAGACCTGGCTGGGGCAAGCCAATTCATCAACTCCTAATCGATAACAAAGTAGGTTTCGTTTTCAAGGGACATGATCACTTATATGTTAAACAAGAACTAGACGGAATTATCTATCAGACATTGCCACAGCCGAGCCATCCTGGAGATAAGTTAGATGTAACTCAATATGGGTATCTATCAGGTAAAGGAGTGGGTGGATCAGGATTCTTGAAAGTTCGCACAGAGGGAAAGTCTGCGTATGTTGAATTCATAAAGTTTGATGGAGTTACTGCCGATAGCTATTCCAAAGTTATGCAATGAGATTCCTAAACATTTTGACAGCTTTTTCGCTATTCGCAACCGTGCCAAGCGCAAATGCGGTGACTGTTAAATCGATTTCTTTCACTGCAAAAGTATGGGCTGATAACTGGTTTGCGCTCTTTGTCAATGGGAAGAAAGTTGGCGAAGATTCTGTGCCAATAACTACCCAAAAATCTTTCAATTCTGAAACCATTAAATTTACGGCTAGTTATCCACTTACCATCGGAATAATCGCTAAAGATTATGTTCAAAGCCCATCAGGGCTTGAATATATAGGAATGTCTAATCAACAAATAGGCGATGGCGGTTTGATAATTCAAATTAAAGAAACCGTTTCAAACAAATTGGTCGCAGTTTCTGACGGATCCTGGAAAGCATTTGTGCAAAATGTGGCACCGTTAAATCCAGAATGCGAAAAGTCTGTAAATCCAGATAATGATTGTAAATATAAAAATAGTGCGATTGCATCTTCTTGGGCGGCAAACACATTTAAAGACACTTCTTGGTCTAATGCCACAGTATTTTCGTCAGCCGAAGTTGGCCCTAAAGAGGGATATTTTGATATCACTTGGCATTCCACGGCTAAATTTATTTGGGGAGACGATTTAAAACTAGATAACGTGGTTTATTTTAGAAAAAAAATAACGTCCGCAACTTCGATAATTCTGAATAAAGCTATGAGCATAAGTTTGCCAAATTCTCTAGATGGCAAATTACTTAAGAGCAACACTTGCGATGGAGCCGCGCAATCACCAGCTATTGAAATTTCTAATGTGCCTACTAACGCCAAAAGTTTAATTTTGATAATGGACACCATTCCCGGACCACCAAGACCTGGCGAGACCCAAACCGGAAATCACTATTATTTTTATAAATTCAATATTCTTCCGAATTCCACAAAATTTTCAGAAGGGTCCATAACCCCGTATTCACCGCCTTGCTCTCAAGGACCAGGTGTTAAGGAGTATCGATTTTTCGTATACGCATTAGATTATTTACTTTCCAATGAATCCAAATATGACGGAGCAGCTCTTTATGATCTCGGCGAAAAACAGGCGATTATGAAAGCGAGCAAGATTTATACCTACGCCCGCTAGGGATTTCACGCGGTGAAAATACCCAATTAGGTTAATCCCACCCTCTAAATTAGAATTTGAGGGCTCAAAGCGAGAAATCGTGGACCGTGTGTAAGACCCGGACACCTCGTGACAACATAAAAAGGAGTGCCAAATGGCGCTAACACCAGAAGTAAAGAAGTCAATCGTTGCGCAGTATGGCAACTCAGCAACCGATACCGGAAGTCCAGAAGCGCAAGTTGCACTTCTTTCAAAGCGTATCGATGATCTAACTGAACACTTAAAGACAAATAAGCATGATCACCACAACCGTCGTGGTCTATTGCTTCTTGTTGGTCAGCGTCGTCGAGTTTTGCAATATCTTGCAAAGACCGACATCAACCGCTACCGCGCAATTATTGAAAAACTCGGCATCCGCCGATAACTAAGTAAATCTACGGGGACGTTTTAAATGGTCTCCGGTAGTGGTTTACGAACCTAGTGTCGTGAACTTCGATCGCAGATTCATTTTTTGATGTCTCCCGTAGGTTATAACCAAAGGAGCGACCTATGGAAGGTCAAGACGTTAAGCATGCCGTTGCAGTTATAGACAACGGAAAATTCGGAAAGCGCGAGATTCGTTTCGAAACTGGCCGCCTAGCAAAGCAGGCAGCTGGTTGCGCAACCGTTTATTTAGATGATGAAACTATGTTGCTATCTGCAACCACAGTTTCAAAGTCACCAAAAGATCAATTCGACTTCTTCCCACTTACCGTGGATGTTGAAGAGCGTATGTACTCAATCGGAAAGATTCCAGGATCTTTCTTCCGCCGCGAAGGTCGACCAACAGAAGAGGCAATTCTTACCTGCCGTCTGATTGACCGCCCACTTCGTCCATCATTCGTAAAGGGTCTTCGTAACGAAGTTCAGATCGTGGTATCTGTAATGGCGTTAAACCCAGATCATATGTATGACGTAATCGCAATTAATGCATCATCAATGTCAACCCAATTAGCTGGTCTGCCATTCTCTGGTCCAGTTGGTGGCGTTCGCGTTGCGTTAATCGACGGACAATGGGTGGCATTCCCAAATCATTCACAAGTTGAAAATGCAGTTTTCGACATGGTGGTTGCAGGACGCATCGCGGATGGCGACGTTGCTGTGATGATGGTTGAAGCAGAAGCAACTGCAAAGACCATTGAATTAGTAAAGGGTGGCGCAGCTGCTCCTACTGAAGCGGTCGTGGCAGAAGGTCTTGAAGCAGCGAAACCATTTATTAAGATTCTTTGCGAAGCACAGATGGAATTGGCAAAAGTTGCGGCAAAGCCAACTGCCGAATTCCCAGTATTCCTTGATTACCAAGATGATGTATTTGCAGCGGTTGAAGCAGAGGCAAAGAAGTCACTTGCAGATGCGCTAACAATCGCAGGTAAGCAAGATCGCGAAAATAAGCTTGATGAAATTAATAAATCAGTGGTTGAAAAAGTTTCAGCACAATTCGAAGGTCGCGAAAAGGAAGTTCCGGCAGCGCTTCGTTCACTAACTAAGAAACTAGTTCGCCAGCGCGTATTACGTGACAAGGTTCGTATCGATGGTCGTGGACTTCGTGATATCCGTCCATTATCTGCAGAGGTAGAAGTAATTCCTCGCGTTCACGGATCAGCAATTTTCGAACGTGGCGAAACTCAGATTCTTGGCGTAACCACTTTGAACATGCTTAAGATGGAGATGCAGCTAGACACACTTAGCCCAGAGACTCATAAGCGTTACATGCACAATTACAACTTCCCACCATATTCAACTGGCGAAACTGGCCGCGTTGGTACACCTAAGCGTCGCGAAATCGGTCACGGTGCACTTGCAGAGCGCGCACTAGTTCCAGTACTTCCAACTCGCGAAGAGTTCCCATATGCAATTCGTCAGGTTTCAGAAGCGCTTGGATCAAATGGTTCAACCTCAATGGGTTCTGTATGTGCATCAACACTTTCATTATTAAATGCAGGTGTGCCACTTAAGTATCCAGTTGCAGGTATTGCAATGGGTTTGATCTCCGATGATGTTGATGGCAAGACCGAATATGTTGCGCTAACTGACATTCTTGGTGCCGAAGATGCATTCGGAGATATGGACTTTAAGGTAGCCGGAACTAAAGATTTCGTTACTGCGCTACAACTTGATACCAAGCTTGATGGTATTCCGGCATCAGTTCTTGCAGGTGCGCTACACCAAGCTAAAGAAGCACGTCTGGCAATTCTTGATGTGATGGCTGAAGCAATTGATACACCAGATGAGATGTCTCCACTTGCACCACGCATTATTTCAATCAAGATTCCAGTTGATCAGATTGGTGCAGTTATCGGTCCTAAGGGCAAGGTAATCAATCAGATTCAAGATGAAACTGGTGCAGAAATTTCTATCGAAGAAGATGGAACCATCTACATCGGTGCAACTGATGGCACTTCAGCTGATGCAGCTAAGGCGCAGATCAATGC
>CAYYFI010000059.1:0-5073 GCA_964471265.1 uncultured Actinomycetes bacterium
AGAAAGCTGCGCCTAAGAAACCGGAGCCAGATGCGAAGCTTGCAGCAGAACTCGCTGCAGAACTTGGTGTGGATTTAGAAGCGCTAAAAGCGGTAGAACCAAAACCTGCTGCGCGTCCAACAGCATCATCGCCAACTAATATTCCAAAACCACCAGCTGCTCAACCTGCTCAACCTGGAAGAGCTGGTGGAAATAATCCATTTGGATCTGCAATGCCACGACCACCACAAAGAGCGCCAAGGCCAGCAGGAAATAATCCATTTGGTTCATCGATGCCACGTCCGCCGATGAAACGTCCAAATCAAATTATTAAACCTGGCGAACAACCACGTCCTGGTGGTCGCCCTGGTGGACCTGGTGGACCTGGCGGACAACGTCCAGGTTTTGCAGCGCGTCCACAACAAGGACAACGTCCAGGTTTTGCACAACGACCAGGAGGACCAGGAGGACCAGGAGGAACTGGTGGTCCCGGCGGCAGACCACAAGGCGGTTCTCCATATAAAAGTAGTGGCGCACCAGGTGGTGCACCAGGTCAAGGTGGATTTAATCGTCCAGGACAACGACCAGGTCCTGGCGGTCGCGGAAATACTGCAGGTGCATTCGGTAAGGGTGGATCAAAGAAGAGCAGTAATAAAAAGAGTAAGAAAGCTTTGCGTGATGATTTTGAAAACATGCAAGCACCAACACTTGGCGGCGTAAAAGTTCCGCGTGGTGACGGCACCACCGTAATTCGCATGCGCCGTGGTGCATCTCTATCTGATTTTGCTGAGCGCATAAATTGCGATGCTGCGCAGTTAGTACAAGCGCTTTTTATGTTAGGCGAAATGGTTACTGCAACCCAATCAGTTGATGAAGATACCTTTGCAATTTTGGGTAGCGAATTGGGTTACAACATTCAGATTGTTTCTCCAGAAGATGAAGATCGTGAAATTCTAGAATCATTTGATATCGATTTAGCTGGAGAGCTAACTGATGTAGATGCAGAACTTTTGGAAGCGCGTCCCCCAGTGGTAACTGTGATGGGACACGTAGATCACGGTAAGACTCGCTTGCTTGATGCTATTCGCCAAACCGAAGTTGTTAAGACTGAAGCCGGTGGCATTACTCAGCACATTGGTGCATATCAGATTCACCATGATCATGATGGCATTAATCGTGCGATTACCTTTATTGATACACCGGGCCACGAGGCCTTTACCGCAATGCGCGCTCGCGGTGCCAAAGTAACAGATATTGCAGTGCTAGTGGTGGCAGCTGATGACGGCGTAATGCCTCAAACAATTGAAGCGCTTAACCACGCTCAAGCAGCAGATGTGCCAATCGTGGTTGCAGTTAACAAGGTTGATAAAGAAGATGCCAACCCAGCAAAGGTTCGTCAACAGTTAACGGAATACAACTTGATTGCGGAGGAATACGGCGGAGACACAATTTTCGTTGACGTCTCAGCTAAAGCGGGCAAAGGTATAAATGAATTGATTGATGCCATCTTGCTTACTGCAGATGCGGCAATTGATTTACGTGCCGTCGCAGAAGATGACGCGCGTGGTGTGGCAATCGAAGCGCACCTAGATCGTGGTCGCGGTCCAGTGGCAACAGTTTTGGTGCAGCGCGGAACACTTAATGTTGGCGATGCCATTGTTGCCGGTGGTTCGTTTGGTCGTGTTCGTGCGATGCTAGATGAATTCGGAAATAATGTTGAAACAGCTGGTCCATCACGTCCAGTACAGGTACTTGGTTTCACCTCTGTTCCAGATGCTGGCGATACCTTCTTGGTAGCTGAAGAAGATCGCACTGCGCGCCAGATTGCAGAGAAGCGCCAAGCAGCAGAACGCAATGCGCAACTTGCAAAGGCTCGCAAGAAAGTTTCGCTGGAAGATTTCATGGAGCAATCCAAGATTTCAACACTCAACTTGATTATCAAGGGCGACGTTTCTGGTTCGGTAGAAGCTTTGGAAGATGCGCTGATGCAGCTTGATGTAGGAGCTGAAGTTGATTTGCGCGTAATTCATCGCGGTGTCGGCGCAATTACCAAGTCAGATATCACGTTAGCTTCGGCATCTACTGCAGTCGTAATTGGATTTAACGTCAAACCAGAAATTGCAACTGCACAGTATGCAGATTCTGAAGGAGTGGAAGTTCGCTTCTATTCAGTTATTTACAAGGCGATTGAAGATATCGAACTATCACTTAAGGGCATGCTCAAGCCTGAGTATGAAGAAGTGGTACTTGGAAATGCAGAAGTTCGCGAAATCTTTAAGTCATCAAAGGCTGGTCTGATTGCAGGTTCACTTGTGCAAGATGGCATCATCCGACGCAACGCCAAAGCACGTGTATTACGCGGTGGCGCGGTAGTTGCAGATGATTTGACCGTGGATTCTTTGAAGCGATTTAAAGAAGATGCCACTGAAGTTCGTGAAGGTTACGAATGCGGTATCGGCGTTGGTTACAAGGAACTTGCAGCTGGAGACACCATTCAAGTCTTTGAAATGCAGGAGAAGAAGCGCGCATAATGTCTGTTCGTTCTGAAAAGGTTGCCGACCGCATAAAAGTAGTAGTGGCACAAACTCTTGAGACCAAGATCAAAGATCCTCGTCTTGGGTTTGTGACCATCACTGATGTGCGTGTAACTGGTGACCTTCAGAACGCTTCAGTTTTCTACACTGTCTTTGGTGATCATGATCAACAGATGATGACAAAAGCAGCTCTGGAATCCGCAAAAGGATTACTACGTAGCGCAGTCGGCCACGATTTAAAGACGCGTATTACTCCAACTCTTGAATTTTTCAGCGATTCATTGCCGGAAGCGGCGCAGCAGATGGAATCTCTACTTTCTGAAATTAAAAAACATGATGACGAGGTTGCAAAATTAGCTAAACAAGCAAAGCCAGTTGTCGAAGATCCTTACAAGAAATAGTTTTATTTGATGACTCACGGCTTCCTAGTAGTCGATAAACCAGGTGGCATAACTAGCCATGATGTGGTGGCCAAAGCTCGCAAAGAATTAAATACTCGCAAAATTGGTCACGCCGGAACTTTAGATCCCATGGCAACGGGCGTTTTAGTCCTTGGTGTTGGTGATGGAACTCGTTTACTTCAATACATCACCGCTGGAATTAAAGCCTATGAAGCAACGGTAAAACTTGGTCAATTAACTTCAACCGATGACAAAGAGGGCGAAGTTATCGCAACCACTGAAATTCCATCAGATATTTCAGCCGCTTTTGCAAAACAAGTTGGCAAAATTATGCAGAAACCATCTTCGGTATCTGCGATTCGCATTGATGGCAAGCGTGCATATGATTTAGTGCGCGAAGGGGTACAAGTTGATATCCCCGCACGCGAAGTAGAAGTTTATGAAATTAAAATCAAAGAAATTCGCGGCGACGAAGTAGACATCTCAGTTAAATGCAGCGCGGGCACCTTTATTCGCGCCATTGCACGCGATTGCGGTGGACATCTAACAGCGTTACGGCGCACCCAAGTTGGCATTTTTGATCTATCAATGGCTGGTAATTTGATGAGCGTTTCAGATGTGGCAGCAAGAATTTTTACGCCAAGGCAATTAGATTTACATGAAGCATCGGAAATGAAGTTTGGTCGACAAATTTCACCAAGCGGCACTTCTGGAATCGTTGCAGCGATGGCCCCTGATGGCACGCTTGCTGCGCTACTTGAGGACGTAGATGGACGTGCAAAACCGTTTACGGTATTTGTTAGGAATTTGTAAGGTTACGCCTATGCGACTTTCCTGGAAGCCTGCACCTGTCAAAGGTTCAACCGTTGTGATCGGTAACTTTGATGGAGTTCATGCAGGCCACCAACAGCTTCTGAAAGATGCTGAAAAATTTGGCAATCCTGTAGTGGCAATGACATTCGAACCACATCCAACCACGCTCTTTGCGCCAGATAAAGCGCCAACACATCTAACTTCTTTAGATGCGCGCATCAATTTGCTTCTTAAATATGGTGCAGAGGCAGTAGTTGTAATTGATTTCGATAAAGAATTTGCTGCAATGTCACCAGAAGATTTTGTCAATAAAGTATTAATTCACGAACTTGAGGCTAAGGCAGTAATGGTCGGCGCTAATTTCACTTACGGAAAAGGCGCAGCAGGTAAAGCGGAAGATTTACGCAATTATGGTTTCCAAGTAGAAGTGCATAATTTGCAAGAGAGCATGGGCGTAATTTCCTCAACTCGAATCCGTAATTTAATTTTTGAAGGCGATATTCAATTTGCCAATGAATTATTAGGCCACCGATTCACTTTAGAAGGTACGGTCATTCACGGTGAAAAACGTGGTCGAGAAATTGGTTACCCAACTGCAAATTTAGGGCTAAGTGGAAATTGGACGATACCTGCAGATGGAATTTATGCCGGTTGGCTAGAAGTAGAAAACAACCGATGGCCTGCAGCAATTTCCATTGGCACCAATCCAACTTTTGAAGGGATTAGATCGCGACAGATTGAGGCATATGCCTTAGATCAAGAAGGTTTAGAGCTATATGGAAAGCAAGCCAGAATCATCTTTGGTTGGCGTTTACGCGAGACCATTAAATTTGATGGATTGGAACCGCTGCTTGCACAGATGAAAAAAGATTGCGATCAAGCGCGAGCACTCATATCTGGCTCTTAAATTTTCATCACACAGTTTTCACATGATTTAGCCATTGAACTGGCAACATTCACTCATACCTTGAACCTATGAATATAGAAATCTCTAGGCGTTCGCTGTTATTGGGCACTGCAGCAGCGTATTTATCCCAAATCTTCGCAAACACATCCAGAGCATTCGCTGCGCCTAATTTGAATTTAATTTTGGGCCGGCCGACAAATTCTTCAATAGCCGTGAGCTTAATGTCTAATGAATCTATTTCTGCCACCATTGAATTTGGAATTAATGGCAAGACTTTTGCGGGCAAGAGCAGCACATTGCAATTATCGCCAAATACGCCTTCGGTATTTGAACTAAAAAATCTAAAAGCCAACACCAAATATTTTTATCGAATTCGTTTTAAAGGTTCGGGAACCGCAACCACTTCTTTGAGCAAGGTCTATTCCTTCCAGACGCAACG
>CAYYFI010000060.1:0-4631 GCA_964471265.1 uncultured Actinomycetes bacterium
CAAAATATTTGAACAATGCCAATGAACAACGAATTGGAATTTGGCCAGACCCAATTTTTGGAACTGCAGGAAATAAATGACTAGTACGGTATTTCGCTTTGAGCGCCCAGATGATTTAGGGATCTTACAAAAGAGCAAACTTTCGGTAGCTGTTGTGATTTCTTGCCGTGGCGGTCAAGATAAACTAGATCTAACTTTAGCTTCGCTTGCAGTTCAGAGCTATCCAAGCAAATTGACAAGCATTTATATCGTTGATGATGGAAGCGAACCCGCGCTGAAACTTCCCAAAATTCGACCTGCAAAAGTTAAGTTAATTAACTATAAAAATGACCCTAAGAAGTGGGGTAAGACTAAAGCGACCAATGCCGTAACTGCCACCTTAAAGGAAGATGTACTTTGGTTTGTAGATGCAGATATGGTCTTTGATCCAGATCATTTAGCACATCACATGAAGTGGCATCATGATGCTGATGATTACGCGGTCTTAGGTTGGAAACGTTTTGTAAAAGAGTGGGGCTATAACCCAGCACAGTTGAAGAAACAATTAATCGCGGGAGAATTTTTAGATTTACATGAAGAAAATTGGGGAAAAGAGCGTTGGGAAGAACGATCACTTCGGACCAATGATTTACAGAATCCAGGCATGGAAGGTTTCCGTAATTTTGTCGGTGCAACTTTTTCAATACTAAATAAACGCTGGAAAGAGTTGGGTGGTTATAACTCAGATTTAACAACTGGTGAAGATACTGAATTAGGTTGGCGAATACAGAACTCAGGTTTAAGAATGGTGGCGGATCGTCAAGCTCATTCTTGGCACCTTGGTTACAGCACAGTTGAAGAGAATAAAGAAGAGATTAGTCGCCACAACAATCCGGCACTTGCACAGTTAATTCCAGAGATGAAATCGATACGTGCGAATAGCAAAGAACGTTTTCAGGTTTCAAATTACGAAGTGGTACTTGATGTAAGAAATTGCAATTTAGCGCGCCTGCAGAAGCTGGAATCTGAACTATTAGAAACCCCTGGCACTCAAGCAGAGTTTCTTTTATTAGGAAATTGGAACGATTTAAAGAAGCGTTATTCACCTGTTAAAGATGGGCTCGCAGATTTACGAGAAATTAATAATTGGCTAAAGGGAAGTCCACAATTTAAATTTAAGAATGTTGGAGCTGAAGATCAGTTACGAATTGAAGAGATAGTAGAACTATTTAATGTTTCAGCAACGCCATTTCATTTATTTGCAGAAGCTGAATTTGAGCTAAATTTAAAGGATTTAATCAACCACACCCTGGCCAAAGAATTGGGCTTTTTAGGACTGGCAAATAACCAAGATCGCCGCGCATTTGTGCTGATCAATCCAGCACTAGCCCGTGCCCGTCGCACTAAAGGTGACACTTATGTGAATATTGCAGCGCAATTTGGCGTGCATTGGATGACTTATGAGAAATTTTTAGAAGTTTATGATGGCAAGAAATCTACGGTTGCCAGGTTTGCTCGATTCGTAAAACGTGAAGGTAAGAAAATTAATTCACCTAAACAATTAGCGCTCTTTTTAGGCAAGATTCTTAAATTGTTCAAACGGAAAATTTTGAAATGAGTAAGCCCTCCATAATTCTTGCCACCAGTAATGGCATCGGCATGGGACATTTAGCTCGCGCTAGCGCCATTGCGAAGGCGCTAAAATCAGAAGCAAATCCAATAATTGTTTCTATGGCAAGCGGGATCGCAGAGATTCCAACTGCTCTAGACATTCCGTGCGAATACATTCCTGGTAAAGATCGACGTTGGATGCCTAGACCTAAATGGGATCTTTATTTGCGCGATCGATTAGTTGCGCTCATTGATGAAACTGATGCCAAGGTAATTACATATGATGGTGTCGTTCCATATGCAGGTGTGATTGCCGCACGAATTGCACGCCCAAATGTAAAACTCGTTTGGATTCGCCGTGGCTTATGGCAGAAGAAAATTCATCGCTTTGCACTGCCACTTCAATCAGCTGCAATGGATCTAATTATCGAACCTGGTGACTATGCATTTGCATATGATCATGGGCCGACATCAAAGAGAAAAGATGCGCTACGCACTGCTCCTGTTTCTTTATATCAACCTGATGAAGCTTTAAGTAAAGCGGAATCGCGCAAGCTGCTTGGCCTTGATCAGAATCGTCCGGCAGTGTTAGTGCAATTAGGCACGGGCGCAGATGATGCCAATGAAAAAATGACTGCTGCGCTACAAGGGCTAATTGGATGGCCAGATTTACAGGTAGTTTTAACTAAAGAACCAGTTGATAAGAACGGTAAGTCACTCGCTCCTGCTGGATTAGATATTAAAGTAATCAGATATTTCCCATTAGCAAAAGTACTGGCGGCATTTGATGCAGGTGTTTGCGCAACCGGATATAACGGCGTTCACGAACTACTCGCCGCTAAATTGCCAACAGTTTTAGTTTCGAATATTCGCGGCATGGACGATCAAGAAGCGCGCGCGAAATGGTGCCACGATTTTGGTTATGCGCTCCGAGCAGATCAAGCAGATTTAAAACATATCACTGCAACAGTAAAAGAACTTCAAGATTCAAATGTTCGAGCTTCGCTTTCATTTAAATGTGCTGAACTTCCAGCAGCTATTGGTGGTGAAGAGATTGCCCACAAACTAATTCAATTTATTTCTGGCCCCACCAAATCCAATAATTTTGCCCGAATTTTGCTTTTCCAATTACTTCGCTATTTAGCAATTGGTTATCGCGCAATCATTAAACAAAAAATCTCAGCTAATGTAGTTAACGAACCAACTATCTTCAGCGATTCCACAAATGCGGCAGAACTTCAAAATTTCATCCGTTCTGGCACCAGGTTCGAACATCTACTTTCAGGGGCCTCAAGCAAGTATCGCCAAGTACGCCAGCAAATTGCTCGCACTTATTACGGCCAATAGAATTACCTCAAATCATGGCTAAATATTCAATTGCAATTGTTGGCGCTGGCCCTTCAGGCTATTTTGCTGCGCAGGCTTTGCAGAATTTAGAGAGCGAAGAACTCAAATTCTCTATTGATTTAATTGAGCGCCTTCCAACTCCTTGGGGTTTAGTTAGAAGTGGCGTAGCACCAGATCATCCAAAAATCAAAAGCGTATCCAAAGTTTTTGAAAAAGTAGCCACCGCCGGAAATGTTTCACTCTTTGGCAATGTCGAAGTCGGTAGTGATATCTCACTAGAAACCTTGAAAAATAAGTATGACGCAGTAGTTATTGCATCGGGCACTTCACTGGGCAAAAAGCTTGGCATTCCCGGAGAAGAACTCAAAAATTCATTGTCAGCTGCAGATTTTGTACCTTGGTATAACGGCCATCCAGATTATGTAAATATCAATCCAGATTTAACTTCTGATACTGCAATTGTCATTGGAGCTGGCAATGTCGCCATGGATTGCGCGCGTATGCTCGCACTTGATCCATCTGAATTAGACACGACAGATACTGCAGATTACGCAATTTCCGCGCTAAAGAATTCTAATATTCGAAAAGTTTATATTTGTGCCCGCCGCGGTGCAGAGTTCGCAGCATTTACTTCGCCCGAACTTCGCGAATTACCTGATCTTGAACATACCAATGTAATTATCGATAAAAGCGAAATCGAAGATGCACTCTCTAGGGTTGGAGAAACACCAGATAAACATGTAAAAAGTAATTTAGATGCAATGCTCAACATTGCTGCAAACGAAAACCATCCGCACCAACGTTCCATGGAATTCCTATTTCAGCATGTGCCGGTCTCTATAAATGGCAATGGAAAAGTTGAGAGCGTAACCTTTAAAACTCCTACCGGCGAGAAGACTATTAAATGCGGACTAGTTATTTCGGCAATCGGTTATCAACCAAAGCAATCCGAAGGTTTAGCGGTGGAAGGATCAAAACTAGTTAATACCGATGGGCACATTTCAGATAATTTGTATGTGGTCGGATGGGCAAAACGCGGACCTTCTGGAGTTATTGGCACCAATAAATCTGATGCTGCAGAAGTTATCAAAAATTTAGTAGCGCGACTTTCGTCAACACCAAAACCTTCATTTGATTTAGGTGCACAACTTGATGCCAAAATTATTTCGCAACCTATTTGGGAAAAAATAAATAATGCAGAAGTTGCAGCAGGTGAACCATTAGGAAAGCCACGTTTAAAGGCAGTTTCTCGCGAGGAATTGTTCGGTTTGGGTAACGTTTAATTCTTTAGTAGTATTCGCAGGCTTGAAAATTTAATATTGCGCCCGTAGCTCAACGGATAGAGCATTTGACTACGGATCAAAAGGTTAGAGGTTCGAATCCTCTCGGGCGCGCAATGCAAAAAATATTAATTACTGGCTTTGAAAAATTCCACATCGCCACATCAAATTCAACTGAAGCGATTGTTAACGAATTAACCAAGGCTGAAATTCCTGGAATTATTGCCGCAGTACTTCCCGTGGAATTTGGTAAATGTTGGCAAATCTTAAAAGAGTTAATAAATACTCATAATCCAGAAATTGTTATTTCCTTAGGGCAAGCAGAGGGTCGCAGCCAGGTTATGCCAGAGAAAATTGCAATTAATTTAGATGACGCGCGCATTCCGGATAATGCGGGAAATTCACCAATTAATA
>CAYYFI010000061.1:0-4625 GCA_964471265.1 uncultured Actinomycetes bacterium
GTGTGATTAGCAATCTTGTGCCAACCATCTTGTGGCCAACCGCTAGATGCCACCACAATCGCGTGATCATCTTCTTTGTAATGTAAATCGTAATAATCTTCACCACCGAAATCAGGACGCTTTTGATTATCGTGTTCACAAATCACAATCATCTTGGTTGGTGACATCAACATGGCATTAATACTGGAATAATTTGCATGTTCTTTTATTAATTTTACGGCAGCTTTAACTCCCGGTACCAGACCAAGCTCTTCAATCTTTTGAACCACTAATAGGAAATAGCGTTCAGAATCATTATTACTATGTGCCTCTTTTAAATATCTAGGTGCAATAAATTCGTCCATTGCAGTTGGTGGATTAATTGATCCGTTATGTGTGAATGAGTACTTTCCATAATGAAACGGATGCGCATTTGCGGTATTAACTGGCAAACCAGATGTGGCCCAACGTAGATGCAACAGAGAACCATCAGTTTTGGTGCGTTTTACAACTTCCATAAAATCTGGACTCTTATTAGCGGCAGTGGCTTCCTTGAAAACTTCGCCGCTTTTATCAGTGATACCCCAGCCATCGCAATGAATAGATGAGAGATTTACGAAATCTTGGAAATTTTTTCCGACTACAGTAGAAAAATCTGTATCTGAATCAGACACGTACCCTAAAAGACGACACATTTCCCAAATATCCCTTTCCAATAGGTGCATTCTAGGAGTACAAAAGACTCTTCGGTGACCTACATCGAAGCGCTTAGTTCTGGCGAAAGTGTTACCCCTAAGGGGTTCAGGTAACTGCATGCTGGAACAAATGAACAAAGGAGTTCACTTGAGTAATCAGCATGATGAAGATGCCAAACTCTTAGAGTCGCTCGGATACAAGCAAGAATTTTCTCGCCGCTGGTCTGGCTTCTCTAACTTTGCGATCTCATTCTCGATTATTTCTGTGCTGTCAGGATGTTTCACCACATTCGGTCAAGCATGGAATAACGGCGGTCCGGTTGCAATCTCAATTGGCTGGCCAATAATTTCTATTTTCATTCTTTTAATTGCGTTTGCTATGGCAGAACTAGTCTCTGCAATGCCAACCGCTGGTGGAATTTTCTACTGGGCATTCGCACTTGGTAAACCAGTACATGGTTGGATCACAGGTTGGTTAAACCTAGTTGGTTTAGTGGCAGTTATTGCCGGCGTGGACTATGGCTTTGCCACATTCTTCACCACAACCATGAGCCTGTTTAATGATTGGTGGAATCCAACTAATCTAACTTTAGTTTTCATGGTTTTCGTTGTAACCGTGCTGCTACATATTCTGATGAATATTTATGGCGCAAAAATTATTCACTTGCTGCAAAACATTAACGTTTACTGGCATGTATTTGGTGTTGCGGCAATCTTGGCAATCTTGATCTTCTTGCCAAAGAGCCACCAAACTGCAGAGTGGGTATTTACAACTCGTAATAACAACTCAGGTTTCTCAGAGAGCATGTATTGGTTCTATGTATTGCCACTCGGATTCCTACTAACTCAGTACACAATCACTGGTTTTGATGCCTCTGCACACGTTTCAGAAGAGACTGGTGGCGCATCAAAGGCAGCTGCAAAGGGAATGTGGCAATCAGTTGCATTCTCTGCAGTTGGTGGTTGGTTATTACTTCTTTCATTCCTATTTGCAGCAACCGATGTAGAAGCGCTAAACAAAGCTGGCGGATTCGCACCAGCTATCTTTGAATCAGCGCTAAGCAGTGGATGGGCTCAAATCTTGATGATCATCACCTGCGTGGGTCAGTTCTTCTGCGGTATGTCTTGCGTAACAGCAGCATCACGTATGTTGTTCGCATTCTCTCGCGATCGCGCGGTACCAGGTCATAAGTACTGGACAAAATTGGATGCCAATAGAAATCCATCACATGCAGCATTCGGTGTTGGCTTCTTTGCAACTGTTTTAACTCTGCCAGCGCTATGGGCACCAAAGGGAACTGTGGTTCCAATTGCATTCTTTGCAGTTACATCTGTAACGGTGCTTGGTTTGTTCCTTTCATTCATGATTCCAATCTGGCTTCGCTACAAGCAAGGCGAACATTTCAAGGCAGGTTCATGGAATTTGGGTAAGCATTACAAATGGATCAATCCAATTGCAGTAATCGAAATTATCTTTATTTCGATTGTGCTCTGCTTACCAACTACTCCAGCGGGCGTGCCAGGAAATGAGAACTTCAGCTGGCTTGCAGTTCAATACGCTCCAATTGCGTTAGTGGTAGTTATTGGTGGCGCAATGATCTGGTGGAAGCTAAGTGCAAATAAATGGTTTAAAGCACCAGAGCACAAAGCACGCATTATTGATTAATATATAAATAAATCAATTAAAAGAAGGGCCACCTTTCGCAGTATCCATTGCGAAGGTGGTCCTTCTCTATTACTTTAGAGCGATAGGCATTACTTTCTCAAAGTCGAGAATGGGAGCATGGAAATGGGTAGAGTTCAAGATCGCGTAGCGATAGTTACTGGTGCAGCTTCCGGAATTGGTGAAGCAAGTGCAATACGTTTAGCAGAAGATGGCGCAATTGTGGTGTGCGCCGATATTAATTTAGCTGGTGCCGAAGCTGTCGCAAAAAAAATTACAGATATGGGTGGCAAAGCAAATTCTTTCCAAATAGATATTGCAGACTCTGATCAATGCGACGCAATTGCTGCAGACACCTTGAAACGCTATGGCGCTATTGATATTTTGGTTAATAATGCAGGTGTTAATTTGCCTGGAACTTTTCACGAAGTACCAAATGAAATTATTCAAAAAACATTACAAGTAAACGTTGCCGGTATGATGTACTTAACTCGCGCATGCATTCCGACAATGCTTAAGCAAAAACGCGGTTCGATTGTAAATATGTCATCCATTAATGGCTTAGTTTCTGAACCATTCTTGACTGTTTACTCCGCTTCAAAAGGCGCGGTAGTCATGTTTACTCGTGGCGTTGCGCTTGATTATGCAAAGACTGGTATTCGATGCAATGCCATTTGTCCTGGTTGGGTGGATACTCCAATCAATTATGCGCACGCAGATCTTTTAGGCGGAATTCAAAAAGTTTATGACGGAATTTCCGTATTTCAACCAATCGGTCGCCCCGGAGAACCCAGAGAAATTGCACATCTAGTGCTCTTTTTGGCTTCCGATGAAGCTTCGTTTATTACCGGCTCA
This sequence comes from uncultured Actinomycetes bacterium, assembly GCA_964471265.1. Lineage (GTDB taxonomy): Bacteria > Actinomycetota > Actinomycetes > Nanopelagicales > Nanopelagicaceae > ZLKRG08. Next base: position 3,193 of record CAYYFI010000061.1, read on the forward strand.
ATAATCTCCGCAGACGGTGGAATGTCTGCGATGTAACGCTCATTTCTTGTAATTAAGAGAACTATTTACTGACAAAACGGACTTATAGGAATATATTCAAACAATGAACCAAACAGGCTATCTCAGCGTTGAGCAGTTAAAGAAAGATGTCGCAGACGGAAGCATCGATACCGTCGTAGTCGTAATGACCGACATGCAGGGTCGTTTAGTAGGAAAAAGAATTGCCGGACAATTCTTTATAGATGAAATCGTCAAACACGGAACCGAAGGCTGTAATTATTTATTAGCCGTTGATGTCGACATGAACACCGTTGGTGGATATGAGATGTCATCTTGGGATCGTGGATATTCCGATTTCGCGATGATTCCAGATCTTTCAACGTTGCGTTACATTCCTTGGCAAGAAGGTGCTGCGATGGTCACTGCAGATGTGCAGTGGCTTGATCACACAGATGTGGTGGCCTCACCTCGACAAATTCTGCGCCGTCAAATCAAGCGACTTGAAGATGCAGGAATGAAAGCATTTGTCGGTACCGAACTTGAATTTATTGTTTTCAATGACACTTACGAAGAAGCGTGGAACAAGCGCTACCGCAATTTAATTCCAGCAAATCAATACAACGTTGATTATTCAATTCTTGGTGGTTCTCGAATCGAACCATTGCTTCGCCAAATTCGTTTAGGTATGACTGGCGCAGGAATGTATGTGGAATCTGTAAAAGGTGAGTGCAACTTTGGTCAACATGAAATTGCATTTAAATATGATGAAGCGCTTAAGACTTGCGATAACCACGTGATCTACAAGAACGGTGCCAAAGAAATTGCATCGGATATGGGATATGCGCTTACCTTTATGGCCAAGTTCAACGAACGCGAAGGCAACTCTTCACATATCCACTGCTCATTCCGCGGCCTTGATGGTTCTATGGTTTTGGCTGACGACAAAGATAAAGAGCATGGCTTGTCCGAAGTTGGAAAGCACTTCCTGGCAGGAATGCAGGCACATCTTCGTGAACTTTCATTGATGTGGGCGCCAACTATTAATTCATATAAGCGTTATCAACCAGGATCTTTCGCACCAACCGCGATTCGTTGGGGCCGCGATAATCGCACTTGCGCGCTACGTTTAGTGGGACATGGCCCATCTTTACGTGTAGAAAATCGCGTTCCAGGTGGCGATGTAAATCCTTACTTAGCAGTGGCAGGCATGATTGCGGCAGGTCTTGATGGAATTCAAAAGAAACTGCCATTAGAACCTGCTTTCGTTGGCAATGCATATGCATCTGATTCAGAGTTCGTGCCACACACAATGGAAATGGCGCAGAAACTTTGGAGCGAATCTGCATTCGTTAAGGAAGCATTTGGTGAAGAAGTGCAGAAGCATTACACCAACATGGCACAAGTTGAAATTGAAGCATACGGAAAAGCTGTGA
>CAYYFI010000062.1:0-2481 GCA_964471265.1 uncultured Actinomycetes bacterium
CCTTCTAGTTGTTGCATGTCATCAAGTAAACGATCAGCATAATCTGTAATTTTGAAATACCACTGATTCAATTTCTTTTTAGTTACTGCGGTATCGCAACGTTCGCATAGACCAGCAACTACTTGTTCGTTAGCCAAAACAGTTTGGCAATCTGGACACCAATTAACGGCGGAATCTTTGCGATAAGCAAGACCGCGTTCGTACATCTTTAAAAATAACCACTGGTTCCATTTGTAATATTCAGGATCACAAGTATTAAAAACTCGGTCCCAATCAAAAGAGCAGGCATAACGACGCATCGATGCTTTTTGAACTGCGATATTTTCATAGGTCCAACCAACTGGATCAACGCCGCGTTTAATTGCCGCATTTTCAGCCGGTAAACCAAATGCATCCCAACCAATTGGATGCATAACATTGAAACCTTTTTGCGCCCAATAACGAGCAATTACATCGCCAAGTGCATAGGCTTCCGCATGTCCCATATGTAAATCACCAGAAGGATATGGAAACATATCGAGCACATACTTCTTAGGGCGCTGATCATCTGCACGACCAGAGCGAAATGGTGCAATCTGATCCCAGATTGGTAACCACTTCTCCTGAACATAAGCGAAGTCATACGCTTGATGTTCGGTGCTCATGTCTTCCTTCTTCCTGACTAATTACTAATTACTAATTACTATTGAACAATTTGTGGACCTGAGGGGACTTGAACCCCTGACCCCTTGCATGCCATGCAAGTGCGCTACCAGCTGCGCCACAGGCCCATTGCTTGTAGCGCGAGAATTCTACAAGTTAATAAAACTAATTCTCGCCACCAGATTCTTCGCCAAATATTGGCTCTGGAAGAGATCCTGAATTATGTTCCACTAAATTCCAACCTTTTGGCGTTGTCGAAAGTATCGACCAGGAAGCATTCGATAAGCCACCGATTGACCCCCATGTAGTCATTGGAAGATTTAACATCGAACCTAAAATGCAACGCGCGGTGCCACCATGAGTTGCAACTATTAAAGTTTGATTGGTTTTACCTTCAAGCGCCTCATAAATTGCTGCAGTAGCGCGGGCTGCTACTTCGCTTCTACGTTCTCCAACATCGCCTGCCGGATTGTCATCACCATCAATCCAACGAATAAAGTTTTCGATATCAGTTTCGCGAATTGCATCGCCGGTTTTGCCTTCCCACTTTCCACCATCTGTTTCGCGAAGTCGAATATCTTTTTTGATTTCAAGTCCCACTAAATCTGCAAGTGCTTTTGCTGTTGAATAAGCTCTAGATAAATCACTAGAGATTATTTGTGTCGGTGATAATCCAGTGAGCAATTTACCTGCACGAGTAACTTGTGAAATACCTGTTTCATTTAAAGGAATATCTGTAGAACCCTGAAATCGATTAGCAATGTTCCAATCGGTTTGACCGTGTCTCCATAAGACAATTTTGTTGTGATCGTGCATTATCGAGTCTCATTTATATGAAGTGGGATGGTTGGACAGTCGTTCCATAGTCGATCCAGCATGTAATAGCGTCGTAAATTTTCGGTTTGAATGTGCACCACTAAATCAGAGTAATCAATCAAAATCCATTCCTCACCATTTTCGCGTCGCACTGGTTTTTCATTGATCTTCTTTAATTTCTCTTCAATTTCATCTGCGATTGCTTCAACCTGTTTTGGATTATTGCCTGACACAATTAAAAAAGCTTCGGATAGCAGACTCTGTTCAGAGAGATCGATTGCAACTAAATCAGTGGCCAACTTATCTACTGCGGCAGCGGCCGCAACATCTAATTCTTTTCGCACTAAATCACTTACTGCCATAAAGCTTCCTTTCAGTGATGTAATGGCGCACACTTGGTGAAGTGTTGCTAAATTCCTGACCGTCACGAATTTCAGTGGCAGAAATATCTAGTGCTCCGATATCTAAACCGGTTCCTTCATCACCTGGGCGGTCAATCACAATGAAACTTACTCTCTCTTTCAGATCATTAGCTCGATGCCATTTATCAATTTTGGCATAAGCATCACTTCCAATAATCCAGAAATATTCTGAGTTATTTCTTTGCAACGCTTCTACTGTATCAATCGCATAACTTGGACCGTTACGTGATACTTCAATATCACTTACTGAAACCTTTTCCTTAATGCCTTCGGGTAAATCCGATACTGCTAATTTGCACATTTCTAATCTAGAAGCAGCATCAACTTTCGGTGCCGAATCTCGAAGTTGCGGATTGCCGGCTGGAACCAGAATTATTTCATCCAAAATTTTTCGAGAAAGTAATTCCATAATTACTCTGAGATGTCCGTTATGTATCGGGTCGAATGTGCCCCCGTAAATACCGATTTTAATCTTGTTATTAATGCTAATTGAAAATTAACGATCTAATCGAAGGGTCAAATAAAGCAACAGACTTAAAATGCCAAAAGCAATAAGTCCGAAAACGACAGGGTGTTGTGGGAGTTCACGGGTTGCGGCTTC
>CAYYFI010000062.1:2581-4597 GCA_964471265.1 uncultured Actinomycetes bacterium
TATGGAATCAGCAATTACACCGCCTACGCCATCAACTTCAGCCAAATCGGCAGCTGAAGCGCTCGCGATAGCATCAATAGACTTGAAATGATTTGCTAGTGCTTGCGCAGCAGTTGGTCCTACATGTCTAATTGAGAGCGAAACAATCACGCGCCAGAGCGGACGAGATTTAGCTACTTCTAGCGCATCTAAAAGCTTCTTAACATTTGCACCTTCGCTGCCATCTTTCTTGGTGAAAAATGGAGAGGTTTTTAGTTTTGCTGCAGTTAAGTCAAAAAGTTCTGACTCATCATTAATAATTTTGGCTTCCAATAAAGCGTTAGCTGCTTCGGCTCCTAAAATTTCAATATCAAGTGCGGCACGCGAACCAATGTAATAAATGCGTTCGCGAAGTTGAGCAGGACAACTTTGTGCGTTTGGACAACGCAAATCAACATCACCTTCGGATTGTTCGACTAGCTTTGTTCCGCAGTCAGGACAGATAGTAGGCATCACAAAAGTGAGTTCTTTGCCCGTGCGTTTTTCTACGACCGCTGAGAGCACTTCTGGAATTACATCTCCAGCTTTTCTGATAACTACATAATCTCCGATCAAGACACCTTTACGTACTACTTCTTGAGAATTATGCAGCGTTGCATGTGTGACGGTTGAACCTGCAACTACTACGGGTTCCATGACTGCAAATGGAGTTACTCGACCGGTGCGTCCAACTGAAACTTGAATATCTAGTAACTTTGTAACCACTTCTTCTGGTGGATATTTATAAGCAATTGCCCATTTAGGAGCCCGGGAAGTTACGCCCAGGCGTTTCTGCAATTCAACTTGATTTACTTTAATCACTACACCATCGATTTCATACTCTAGATCGTGGCGGTGTTCGGCAAAGTTTTCGATGTATTTTGAAACTTCAGCTCGAGAATTAAGCACTTTGAAATACTTACTAGTGGGAAATCCAAAGGTCTTTAAAAGTTCGTATGCATCACTTTGATTTGCAAATTCGGTAGCCGAGGCGCCGATTCCATGTACCAAAATGCTGAGTGGTCTAGAGGCGGTTACTCGAGGATCTTTCTGTCTTAAAGATCCAGCTGCCGCATTTCTTGGATTTGCAAAAGTTGGTTTACCGGATTCTTCTAGCGAATCATTCAATTCTTTAAAAGCATTCAGCGGAAAATAAACCTCTCCTCTTACTTCAATTAATTCAGGAACATTTTTGCCCTTTAATTCAAGAGGTAATTCTTTAATAGTTTTGACATTTAGAGTTACATCTTCGCCTGTCGTTCCGTTACCTCTAGTTAGCGCTTTAGTTAAAACACCTTTTTCGTAGCGTAAATTTATTGCTAATCCATCTATTTTAAGTTCACAGAGCCAATCAGCATCATCCGTTTCTTTAGATACTCGATTAAACCAAGCATCAAGTTCCGTTTGATCAAATACATTATCAAGACTCATCATTTTTTCGAGATGGTCAACTTGTTCGAAAGAGGTGGCCAATCCGCCGCCAATTCCAAGAGTTGGAGAATCTTCAGCTTTTAATTCAGGGTGTGCTTGTTCCAGAGCTGATAACTCTCGCATTAATTTATCAAAATGTGCATCTGAAATTACTGGGTTATCCAAAACATAATAACGAAAGATGTGATCGCGGATCTCTTCTGTTAATTCTGCGATTCTCTGACGTGGATTCATTCGGTCTCACAAATAGTTGAAGAGCCCACTACTCGATCTCCATCGTAAATCACTGCAGCTTGTCCCGTGGCTAAACCTAAAAGCGGAGCCGCTAATTCGATCTCAATTCCACCGTTTACTTCACGATATTTACATTCCAATGCTGCGCCATGTGCCCGCACTTGAACGTATCCACTCTGCCAATTGGTGCCTGGGTTGGTTCCGCACCAAACTGGTTTTTCGCCGATTATGCGATTCACAGCTAAATCTTCGCGGGCACCTACGACAACGGTATTTGTTTTAGGTTCGATTTTTAATACAAATCTTGGATTGCCATCTGCGGCCGGTACGGTC
>CAYYFI010000063.1:0-1567 GCA_964471265.1 uncultured Actinomycetes bacterium
TAACTCGCGAAGCTAAAAAGCGCCGCGAAGCTGCCGAGGCATTTGAAAATGGTGGCCGCGCTGATCGTGCCGCGGCAGAGCGTGCCGAAGGTGAGGTAATTGCTAGTTACCTGCCAGCACAATTATCTGAAGCTGAAATTAAAAATTTAATCGCTGAAACTATTGCTGCAGTAGGTGCAGCGGGACCTTCAGATATGGGCAAAGTTATGGGAAGTTTAAAGGCCAAAGTTGCGGGCAAAGCAGATGGCGCACTGGTTTCATCTCTAGTAAAGGAAGCGCTAAATAAATGACAAACAATGTGAAGTTTGAATATGTAACTGTTCCTTTATTAACACATGCCACAAAACAGATTCTTGATACTTGGGGTTCTGAAGGTTGGGAACTCGTACAGGTAGTTCCAGCTCCAGGTGGCGGGGATTCCTTAGTTGCTTACATGAAGCGCGAGGTTAAATAAATGGCTGATGTACGCGCAAAATTAGCGGAGAAAGGTTTAACGCTACCGGTTGCCGCAAAACCAGTTGCAGCATATGTGCCTGCAGTTAAGACCGGAAATATTGTTTTTACTGCAGGGCAATTGCCATTAGTAAATGGTGAAATGGCACAAACTGGAAAAGTTGGTGCTGATGTCAGCGTTGATGAAGCGAAACATTTAGCAGAAATCTGTGCACTTAATGCGCTAGCTGCAGTTGAATTAGTTGCGCCAGTAGATTCAATTGTGAAGGTAGTTCGAATTGTTTGCTACGTAAATGGAGTAGCGGGATTTGTATCTCAGCCAGCAGTTGCAAACGGCGCATCTGAGTTATTTATGCATATCTTTGGTGATGCTGGAATTGCAGCTAGATCAGCGCTAGGCGTAGCAGAACTTCCACTAAATTCACCAGTAGAAGTTGAGCTAACTGTCGAAGTTAAGTAATTACTTAGATCTTTTAGATAAACGATCTAAATCAGTAATCAAAACTGCACGACCATCAAGCTTTAGCCAGCCGCGACCGGCAAAATCTGCCAACGCTTTATTTACAGTTTCGCGTGAAGCACCAACTAGTTGTGCTAATTCTTCTTGAGTTAAATCGTGATGTACAAAAAGACCTTCCTCTGTCTTTTTGCCAAAACGCTCACCTAAATCAAGTAGCGCTTTTGCAACACGACCAGGCACATCAGAGAAAACTAAATCGCCAACTGCTTCGTTGGTACGACGTAAACGTTGCGCCAAACGACCAAGTAGTTGCAGCGCCACATCCGGGTATTCCTTTAACCAAGGAATTAATTTGTCATGACCGAGAGATAGTAATTTTGCATCTGTAACTGCGGTAGCAGTTGAGGTACGTGGTCCTGGATCAAAGAGTGAAAGTTCTCCGAACATTTCACCAGGGCCTAGGATTGAAAGTAAATTTTCGCGACCATCGCCAGATGAAGTACCAAGTTTTAATTTTCCTTCAACAACTACATAAACCTGATCACCGGCATCGCCTTCAGCGAAAAGAATTCCACCTCGGTTGATCTTGACTGGTGTCATTGCGCTACGTAGAGAAGCTGCCGCGGCATCATCAAGAGCAGTAAATAGAGGCGC
>CAYYFI010000063.1:1667-4342 GCA_964471265.1 uncultured Actinomycetes bacterium
TCTTCATTGCTCATTTCTTAATCTTAACTGGAAAGGTGCTTTAGGCAAAAATCGGCAGTAATTTAAGGGCATGGATCAGGCCAAAGAGATATTTAAAATCCTGACCAAAACCTATCCGCACGCAACCTGCGAATTAAATTTCAAGAATCCATTGCAATTGGTTGTGGCATCTGTGCTCTCCGCCCAATGCACAGATAAGAGAGTAAACCTTGTGACTCCTGCGCTCTTTAAGAAATATAAGAGTGCAAAAGATTATGGCAACGCCAATATTCATCAATTAGAAGATGAAATTCGGTCTATCGGTTTATTTCGAGCTAAAGCGCGTAATATCAAAGCGCTAGGCATGATGATTGATGCGGACTTTGGTGGCAAAGTTCCAAATACTTTAGAAGATTTAGTTAAGTTGCCTGGCGTTGGACGAAAAACTGCAAATGTAGTTTTGGGCCATGCATTTGATATTCCAGGAATTACTGTCGACACTCACTTTGGCCGTCTGTCGCGCAGATTTGGTTGGACTAAATCTTTGGATCCCGTAAAAATCGAACATGAAGTTGGCGCGCTCTTTCCAAAGAAGAATTGGGTCGATTTGTCACAAAGAGTGGTCTGGCATGGCAGACGAATCTGTCACGCTAGAAAACCTGCGTGTGGCGCTTGTCCATTACAGAATATCTGTCCATCATTTGGCATAGGAGAGATAGATAAAGAGCGAGCAAAGAAGTTGGTGAAGCGCGATGAAGATTTTCGCTAGTTTATTTGCAGTATCGCTGCTTTTAACTTCCTGTTCTACCTCGCAAGCAAAGATCACCTATACAGATGGCAAAGTGGTTAATTGCAACTCCGTTAAACATGTAGATGGCAGCGAGATTGAATTACTTTGCCTAGGAGATGGCAGTGTGATTGATCTAAAATCATTACGCGGACCAATGATGCTAAACATTTGGGGTTCTTGGTGCGAACCTTGCAAAGCCGAGATTCCATATCTACGAAAGTTTTATGACAAATACAATGATCAAGTCCAGTTAGTAGGACTTGATGTCGAAGAACCAAATAAAGAAGCGGCGCGACCATTTATTGAATCTCATGGATTTATTTGGCCAAGTCTCTTTGATCCAGATGGCCGGACTCGTTCGGTAATTGGAATGGGCGTACCAGTAACTTGGTTTATCGATGCCGATGGCAAAATAATTCACAAGAAGATTGGCGCATTTGCAGATTTTGCAGAGGTGGAGCAGTTAGCTCAGAAATACTTTAATCTTCAGTAGCGGTGGTTAATCCATCTTTAATTAAATTCATAACATTTGGATCTGCCAAAGTCGTGGAATCTCCAACTGCACGATTTTCAGCGACATCTCGCAATAAGCGACGCATAATCTTGCCACTTCGGGTTTTTGGTAATTCATTGACCACCAAGATCTGTCGTGGACGTGCAATCGCACCAATTTCTTTTACTACATGCGCTTTGAGCGCAGTTATTAAAGCTTCACCTTTGGTGTGATCAATTCCGCCGCGCAAAATAACGAAAGCCACAATTGCTTGGCCGGTCATTGCATCGTTAGCGCCAACAACTGCAGCTTCGGCGACTTCTTCATGTGAAACTAGCGCTGATTCAACTTCGGTAGTTGAGATGCGATGTCCAGATACATTCATCACGTCATCAACTCGGCCTAATAACCAATATGCACCATCGCGATCTAGTTTTGCACCATCACCGGCAAAATAAACGCCGTCATATTTGGACCAATAAGTTTCTTTGTAACGTTCTGGTTCGCCCCATACACCGCGCAACATTGAAGGCCATGGCTTATCTAAAATCAAATAACCACCGTGACCTTTAGCAACTTCTTGTGCATGATCATCGACAACTTTTGCACTGATGCCAGGCAGTGGTCGCATGGCAGAACCAGGTTTAGTAGCAGTTACACCTGGTAACGGCGAAATCATGATGGCACCCGTTTCGGTTTGCCACCAGGTGTCAACTATCGGACAGTTATTTCCACCAATTACTTCGCGATACCACATCCAAGCTTCTGGATTAATTGGTTCACCAACCGATCCAAGTAATCGTAATGATTTCAAATTAAATTTATTTGGAAACTCATCGCCCCACTTCATCCAGGTGCGAATCAAAGTTGGTGCAGTGTAAAGAATGGTAACTTTATATTTTTCGATAATTTCAAATAAACGACCTTTATGCGGGGTATCTGGCGTACCTTCATACATGACTTGGGTAGCGCCATTAATTAGTGGTCCGTAAACCACATATGAATGTCCGGTAATCCAACCTACGTCAGCGGTGCACCAATAAATATCGTGCTCTGGTTTTAAATCGAAGACTGCGCGATGTGTGTATGACGCCTGGGTTAAATAACCGCCAGTAGTATGGAAAATTCCTTTAGGTTTTGCAGTAGTACCGCTGGTGTAGAGAATAAAAAGCGGATGCTCTGAATCAAAGCTCTCTGCCACATGTTCGGCAGGTTGGCGATTGACGATTTCATGCCACCAAGTATCACGGTCAGTCCAAGCAACTTCTTGTCCAGTTCTTTTTACTACTAAGACATTTTTAACATTATGTTCGCCGCGCAGCGCTTCATCGACCGCTGGTTTCAAAGCAAACGCTGCGCCTTTTCGATAACCACCATCTGCAGTAATTACTAATTGCGCATCAGCATCTTGAA
>CAYYFI010000064.1:0-4275 GCA_964471265.1 uncultured Actinomycetes bacterium
GGCGCAGTGCCCAGTAGGTTTGTAAAAGCTAGAGTTGTGAAAAAACTCTAACGAGACTAGTTTTGATTAGCGTGTGAAAGCTTCCTGCATGAGCGCTTTCTGTTCATCTTCATGCAGGTGATGATTTCCAGTTGCAGGTGATGCAGTTGCGCGACGTGAAATACGACGAAGCGTGCGACCACCAAATCCTGGGCCGCCAAATTGTTCTGAAGTGCGTAGCGCGATAAATGACCAAGGTCCTTGGTTCGCTGGTTCATCTTGTACCCAAAGCAGATTCGCATTTGGATGCTTTGCAGCAACCGCAGCCATCTCTTGTGCTGGTAGTGGATAGAGCAATTCAACTCGAACAATTGCGGTAGAAGTTTCTTGTAGCTTCTCACGCTCTGCAATTAGATCATAATAAACACGACCAGAGCAGAAGATCACGCGTGATGCATTAACAACTGTTGGATCATCAATTACTTTCTGGAAACCGCCAGTTGTGAAATCTTCTACCTTTGAAGTTGCCGCCTTCAAACGAAGTAATGACTTAGGTGAGAAATAAACCATTGGACGTTTTGCTGGATTCTTAATGTGCCAACGCATCAAATGGAAGAACTGCGCCGGTGTAGTTGGTTGGACCACGGTCATGTTCTGTTCTGCACAAAGCTGTAAATATCTTTCGATTCGCGCTGATGAGTGGTCTGGACCTTGGCCTTCATAACCATGTGGCAGCGCTAAAACTACAGAGGAACGCTCGCCCCACTTCTGCAGCGCAGAAGATACAAATTCATCAATAATGGTTTGGGCGCCGTTAGCAAAATCTCCGAATTGGCCTTCCCAAATAACCAGCGCTTCTGGGCGAATTGTTGAATATCCGTATTCAAATCCCATTGCAGCATATTCAGAAAGTAGCGAGTCAACTACAAAGAATTGCGATTCATAATTTGTTAGCGCGCGAAGCGGTGTCCACTCATTGCCATTCTCTTTATCAATAACAACTGCATGGCGATGGCTAAATGTGCCGCGACGGGCATCTTGTCCGGCAATTCGAACTGGATGACCTTCGGCGAGTAATGATCCGTAAGTAAGGATTTCGCCCATTCCCCAATCGATAGCGCTATCTTTAATCATTTCAACGCGCTTCTGTAATTGCGGCAATAACTTCTGATGAACAGTAAATCCTTCTGGAATTGCAACTTGAGTTGCCGCTATTTGATTTACTAAATCAAGGCTAACTGCAGTGGCGTTATCTTGTGGTTCTGCTGTCTTTGGAATCTGCCAATTTGGAGATTCTGGTTCAACGTTATGCACTGCGGCGTAAATAGATTCCAATTCAGATTGGAATTCCTTGGAAATTTGTTCGTTCTCTTCTGCAGTGATGTCGCCACGACCAACCAACGATTCCGCATATAGAGCACGTGTAGTGCGCTTTGCATCAATTAACTTGTACATCTGTGGCTGAGTGAAACTTGGCTCGTCACCTTCGTTATGACCACGACGACGGTAGCAAACTAAATCAATTACAACATCTTTCTTAAATGCCTGGCGATATTCGAATGCCCAGCGCGCAACACGAACGCAAGCTTCTGGGTCATCACCATTTACATGGAATACCGGTGCATTAATCATCTTGGCAATATCAGTTGAATAGCGCGCTGTACGGGATGCATTTGGCGAAGTGGTAAATCCAACTTGATTGTTCACCACAATATGAACTGTGCCACCGGTGCGATAGCCGCTTAATTGGCCCATTTGTAGCGTTTCCATATTTACACCTTGGCCAGCAAATGATGCATCTCCGTGAAGCAAAATTGCCATCACACTATAAGCATTCTTCACATTTAACTTGTCCTGCTTTGCGCGAACAATTCCTTCTAAGACCGGGTTAACTGCTTCCAAGTGAGAAGGGTTTGCGGCTAGATAAATCTTTGTAGTTGCACCATTTGATGCAGTGAAAACTCCTTCAGTACCTAAGTGATACTTAACGTCTCCCGAACCTTGAACCTGATTTTCTTGATAGTGACCTTCGAATTCTTGGAAGATCTGACCATGCGGCTTGCCAGCAATATTTGCCAACACATTTAAACGACCACGATGTGGCATACCAATACAAACTTCATCTAATTTGCGATCCGCTGCGGTACCGATTAGTGCATCTAATAATGGAATTACCGCCTCGCCACCTTCAAGTGAGAAACGCTTCTGTCCCACGAATTTGGTTTGCAAGAAAGTTTCAAATGCTTCCGCACTATTTAGTTTGCGCAAAACATGAATCTGTTCTTCTTTAGGAAGCTTAGGCGCACCAACTTCAACCATTCGCTGAATAAATTCACGCTCTACTGGATCGTCGATGAACATATATTCGATACCAATTGTGCGGCAGTAAGAGTTACGTAAAATTCCGAGAATTTCGCGCAATTTCATCATTGGCTTGCCGCCGAATCCGGCGGTAGGGAAGGTGCGATCTAAATCCCACAGAGATAAACCGTGTGATCCCACATCAAGATCCGGATGAGAACGCATTACGAATTCCAATGGATCAACATCTGCCATTAAATGGCCGCTGACTCGATAAGCATTGATTAATTCCAGAACGCGTTCTGATTTAGGAACAATATCTTCTTCTGGCGCTACATCCTGTGCCCAACGAATTGGTACATATGGAATACGTAGCGCGCTAAAAATATGGTCGTAGAAAGAATCTGAAAGCAATAATTCATGAATTCGCTTTAGGAAATCTCCAGAAGTTGCACCCTGAATAATGCGGTGATCATATGTAGAAGTAAGCGTCACTACTTTGCTAATACCCAGCTTAGTTAGGGTCTCTTCACTTGCACCTTGGAACTCTGCTGGGTAATCCATTGCACCAACGCCGAGAATTAAGCCCTGCCCTTGCACTAAACGTGGCACAGAATGAACCGTGCCGATAGTTCCTGGATTCGTTAGTGAAACCGTGGTGCCGGCAAAATCTTCAACCGTTAACGCACCGTTTCGCGCCTTCTTAACGGTTGCTTCATATGCAGACCAGAACTGTCCAAAGTCCATTGCCTCGCAACCTTTAATTGATGGCACAAGCAACTGACGAGAGCCATCTTCTTTCGCTAAGTCAATCGCGATACCTAAATTGATATGTTCTGGATGACCAACGGCTGGCTTGCTATCTAATTCTGTAAAGAATGCATTCATTTCTGGCATTTGCTTGATCGCTTCAATCATTGCAAATGCAATTAGATGTGTAAATGAAACTTTGCCACCGCGAGTGCGCTTTAAGTGATTGTTAATCACAATGCGGTTATCAATTAATAATTTCGCCGGTACCGCACGGACACTCGTAGCCGTCGGCACTGAAAGCGAAGCTTCCATTGATTGCACAACTCGACCGGCCACACCACGAAGCGGTTCAACTCGCGCAGAACTTGGCGCAGCTACTACTGGTGCAGGTTTCACTTGCGGATCAGCAGGAGTTGGCACTGGTTTATTACGATTATTTAAAACTTGTTGTTGCGATACCTGTTGCGCTACAGGTTGAGGCGCTTGTTGCGCTACAGGTTGCGCTGGAACTGATGCAGGTGCAACAGGTTGTACTGGTGCAGAAGAAACTGGCGCAGCTTGTGGCTTCGGCACAGAAGCTTTTGGTGTCGGTGGTACTCCACCTTTTGGCGCAGTTGGAAGTGCATTTCCTACGGGAGCACTTGAAGTTGTGGATGCAGCAACTTGTCCATTAAGCATTCCATTCTTACGAAAGTACTCAACCCAAGCTGGATCAACTGAATTAGGATCTTTTTGATACGACTCAAGCATCTCGTCCGCGAGCCATTCATTGGCTCCGAGATCACCGTTGGTCACGGGTTCAATATTACTTAACTAATTCAATAGGTCGAAATTTCAGGGGTTTTTGACCGATATCTGAGCAATGTTCATAGCTTGCAATTAGGTCAGTTCTTGAAAATTAGCATTTGATATCAAATTTCCACCTTGGTACTTCTGGAAATGTGGCGCGTGTTACTTATTTGGTTAACTATTCAGGAATTACCGAAATTGCAGTGACCACTGTCGCGGCAGAGATTAAGAAAGTTACTAGACCCAAAATAATCAAGCCTTCACTAAACATATAAGTTGATACACCTAGAAAAATCAGATTTATCAAAACTGCTGGCGCCCGTTGCGCTCTTTTATTTTTATAAAATCCATATGCCAATAAACCCAAAACCGCCGCACCTGCAGTTGCATAAATAATCTCACCTATCAATGCATGACGATCATCAACATTGTCTGCGATGAAATTCTGCACGA
>CAYYFI010000065.1:0-4234 GCA_964471265.1 uncultured Actinomycetes bacterium
ATCGAAGTGCACTTCTTCCTGCACTGACAGCAGGTGTAGATGCAGTTTTAATTCGCTCGGCAACTCAAATGGATGCTGAAGCAATTGCAGCTGCTAAAGGTTTACGAGTGATTGCTCGCGCTGGTGTGGGTCTAGATAACGTTGATATTCCCGCTGCAACTGATGCCGGAATCATGGTGGTTAATGCACCAACTTCAAATATCGTTTCAGCTGCAGAACTTGCGATTTCATTATTGCTCGCAAGTGCACGCTTTGTCTCTCCTGCACATGCAGCCCTTAAGAATGGCAAGTGGGCACGTTCAAAGTTCACTGGCGCTGAAGTTTTTGAAAAAACACTTGGCGTAATTGGTTTTGGAAAGATAGGACAATTAGTCGCACACCGAATGCAAGCATTTGGAATGAATGTAATTGCATACGATCCATATTTGCAGCCAGCTCGCGCAGCACAATTAGGAGTGCAATTAGTATCTTTAGATGAATTGCTCAAGCAATCAGATTTCATCACTATTCATTTACCAAAGACTAAAGAGACCGTTAACTTAATTGGTGAAGAAGCGCTAAAGAAAGTCAAGCCAACAGTTCGCATAATTAATGCAGCGCGTGGTGGCGTTCTTGATGAAACTGCACTTTATAACGCAATCAAAGAGGGTCGCGTTGCAGGTGCAGGATTAGATGTATTTGCCAAAGAACCTTGCACTGATTCGCCGCTTTTTGAATTAGACCAAGTAGTGGCCACACCGCATTTAGGTGCTTCAACTGATGAAGCTCAAGAACGTGCAGGTATTGCAGTAGCAATATCTGTTCGTAAGGCTCTAGCTGGTGATTTAGTTCCAGACGCTGTGAACGTTAAAGGTGGAGCAGTGCACGAAGAAATTCGTCCTTCACTTCCACTTGTAGAAAAGATGGCGGAAATTGCTACTGCATATGCAGGTGGTTTGCCAGCTTCAATGGAAGTTAATGTATTAGGTGAAATTGCTGCTTATGACGCACAAGTTTTGGCAACTAGCGCGCTAAAAGGTGCTATCGAAACCACTGTTGAAGATGATGTTACTTATGTAAATGCACCAAAGCTTGCCGAAGAGCGTGGCATGTCAGCTATTGTGAAGAATGATCCTAATTGCGAACAATTCCGCAGCTCAATTCAATTAAAAGTTGCAATGGCCAGCGGCACAAACTTCGTAGTTGAAGGAACGCTGGTTGGTATCCGTAAACACGAAAAGATTGTTTCAATTGATGGCTTTGGTTTAGATGTTTCACCAGGTAAACACATGATCTTTTTACGATATATGGATAAGCCTGGCGTGATCGGCAATATGGGTAGCGCACTTGGAAAGGCCGGAGTCAATATCGCTGGTATGCAAGTTTCACGTCGCGAAATTGGTGGCATGGCACTTATGGCTCTAACTGTTGATGATGCAGTTTCAGATTCAATTCTTGATGAAGTAAAAAGAACAACTAATGCAGATTTAGCACGAACAGTCAATTTGGAAAAGTGATGAACTATATGTCAAAAAGTATCAATCTTGCTGTTATCGCTGGCGATGGCATCGGACCGGAAGTTGTTGCGGAAGGTTTAAAAGTTCTAGATGTCATTGGCGCAAAACATGGTGTTACTTTCAATAAGACTTCCTATGATCTAGGCGCTGGTTACTGGCATCGCACTGGTGAAGTTTTACCTGATTCAGTAATGGCAGAGATTGCAAAGGCAGATGTAATTCTGCTTGGTGCGGTTGGAGATCCAAGCGTTCCTAGTGGTGTTTTAGAGCGTGGCTTACTTCTTAAATTACGTTTTGCATTCGATCATTACATAAATCTACGTCCAGCGAAATTACATAAAGGCGTTAAAGGGCCACTTGCCACCGATAAAGAGATTGATTTTGTAGTGGTTCGAGAAGGTACCGAAGGTCCATATGTTGGCGCAGGTGGCACGCTCGCTTTCGGAACTGATGCCGAAATTGCAACGGAAGAATCGCTAAATACCCGTCGTGGTGCCGAGCGCGTAATTCGTGATGCTTTTGCTCGCGCACAAGCTCGTCCGCGGAAAAAATTAACTTTGGTCCATAAGAACAATGTATTAACACGCGCAGGCGGACTATGGACTCGAACTTTCGAAGCAGTTGCTAAAGAATTTCCAGATGTATCTACTGATTACTTGCATGTTGATGCAGCATCAATGTTCTTTGTAACTAATCCAGAACGCTTTGATGTAGTGGTGACTGATAATCTATTTGGAGATATTTTGACCGATATTGCAGCGGCAATCTGTGGCGGAATTGGTTTGGCTGCTTCGGGAAATATCAATCCAACAGGTGCATTCCCATCAATGTTCGAACCAGTTCATGGCTCTGCTCCTGATATCGCTGGAAAGCAATTAGCTGATCCAACTGCAACGATCATGTCAGTTGCCATGATGTTAGATCATTTAGGTTTCGCAGCAGCAGCTCGCGAAGTTGAAGCTGCAGTTGCATCTGATTTAGCAGTACGCGGAGATAAGAAACGTTCTACCTCTGAAATCGGTGATGCGTTAGCAAAGGCGCTCTCATAATGAAAATACAATTAAATCCAAATGCACTTTCGGCAGCAGAACGCGATGCAAAAGTAGCTGAAGGTGGTTTCGGTAAGTACTACACCGATCACATGGTTGTTTGCGAGTGGGATGAGAAGAACGGTTGGGGAACTCCTGAGTTAAAACCTTATGGCCCTTTGACACTTGATCCCGCAACTGCAGTTTTTCATTATGGCCAAGAAATATTCGAAGGAATGAAGGCATATCGCCAACCAGATGGTGGCGTTGCACTTTTCCGTCCTGAAGCAAATGCAAAACGATTTGCTCGTAGCGCTAAGAGACTTGCGTTACCGGAAATGCCGGAAGAACTTTTCTTAGAGACAGTTAATGCTTTAGTCTCACAAGAATCTGGCTGGGTTCCAAATAAAAGCGGTGAATCGCTCTACCTTCGCCCATTCTTGATTGCTACTGAAGTTGGTTTGGGTGTTCGCCCTACAAATAAAGCCATGTATTTACTTATTGCAACTCCTGCCGGTGCCTATTTCAATCCATCAAAAGCAGTATCAGTTTGGATTTCAACTGAATATGTGCGCGCGGCACCTGGCGGTACTGGTGAAGCAAAGTGCGGTGGAAATTACGCGGCTTCATTAGTTGCGCAGAAAGCTGCTGCAGCAGAAGGTTGCGATCAAGTTATTTGGCTTGATGCAGTCGAACGCAAATGGATCGAAGAGATGGGTGGCATGAACCTTTACTTCGTGAAAAAGTCTGCAAACGGAATAAAGGTTGTAACTCCAAAGTTGACTGGAACTTTACTACCTGGAATTACTCGCGATTCAATACTTTCTATGGCGCGCGATTTAGGTTATACCACCGAAGAAATAATGATCTCAGTTGAAGATTTAAAGTCAGGACTTGATTCAGGCGAAATTACTGAAGTTTTCGCTTGCGGTACGGCAGCTGTAGTTTCTCCAATTGGAACAATTAAATCTGCACTTGGTACTTGGGTTGTTGGTGATGGCAATCCAGGATCAACCACCATGAAAATTCGCGAAACTTTAGTTGGAATTCAAGAAGGCCGCGTTGAAGATAAGCACGGTTGGGTGAAGCGAGTTAAGTAATGGTGATATCTGATAACTTCCATGTTTACGACACCACACTTCGTGATGGCGCGCAGCAAGAGGGCTTAAATTTAAGCGTTCATGACAAGCTGCAAATTGCGCGTCACTTAGATGAACTTGGCGTGGGATTTATCGAAGGCGGTTGGCCCGGCGCTAATCCAAAAGACACTGAATTCTTTGCACTTGCGAAGCAAGAATTAAAGTTAAAAAATGCCACCTTTGTGGCATTCGGTGCTACTCGTCGTGCCAACACCAAAGCGGCAGATGATCCATTAATTGCCGCACTTCGAAACTCTGGCGCACCAGTAGTTACTATGGTTGCAAAAGCACATGATCGCCACGTGGATTTAGCGCTAAAAACTTCTTTAGATGAGAATTTAAATATGATTCGCGATTCTATTGCGCACTTGAAAGCTGAAGGCCAACGCGTATTTATTGATGCGGAACATTTTTTTGATGGCTATCGCGCGAATCGCGCTTATGCTCTTGAAGTAGTTCGGGTGTCTGCAGAAGCAGGCGCGGATGTAATTGCGCTTTGCGATACCAACGGTGGCATGTTGCCTGATGAAATTGCAGATGTAGTTCATGACATTCTTGGCGCATCTTCTGC
>CAYYFI010000066.1:0-4062 GCA_964471265.1 uncultured Actinomycetes bacterium
TAATCTTGTTCGCTCTTAGAGGAATTGGCTGAGGAATTGGCTGAGGAATTGGCTGAGGAATTGGCTGGAGTTCTCATCTCCTTAACCCCAGGAACTCGATAAACAATTACATTGACCAAAATATGAAAGGCCGCTGCAAACAAAAGGAAATTTCGCTCTCCCATTAACTCAGTCACTGGTCCAACTAGCGCCATGCCAAGCGGAATCATTCCCGCGGAACCTGCATGATCAATAGCAAAAACTCTACCGAGTTTTTCTTTCGGAATTTCGCGCTGCAAAGCTAATGGCCAATATGCTTCCCACGGCCCAACCGAAATACCTGCAATCAAATACATTAAAATAATAAAAGTAGGAGAAATTGGAAATGCCAAAGCAATTGGCATTAGCGCAAAAAACGACCAAACAATTACGGAAACTTTTCCTGGATATTTTGGTTTCAATTTCAAGAACCACAACGAAGCTACTGTTGCTCCAATTGCAAAAGTTGCAGATGCTGCTGCTAATACAGAATTAGTCTGAAATTCTCGCTTGGTAATAATTGGTAGCAAAATTGTTTCGGCAGACATCACAACCATAAGCTGAAAAGTTGCCATCAGGATCATGGCGCCTATCCATGGCATCTCTAGAACCGTTTTCATACCTTCTTTAAACTCATGTACAAATGGTTCTCGAGTCTCTTTGTTGGCGACTGAATCTTCTTTGATTCCAACCAACAAGGAGGCGCCCATTAGAAAAGTTAGCGCTGTTAATATGAAAGTTAAACGCGCACCTACCAAAGCAATCACAACTCCGCCGATCGCTGGACCGATAATTTGACCCAATCGGCTGGTAATTCCTCGAATCACATTGGCTTGTTGCAAAACATTTTCTGGGACGATTACATTAATAATTGCGGCAGATGCTGGTGCGCCAAATGCATCTCCGATACCGACTAAGAAGACTAGTAGCGCCATATAAATGCGTGGAATATCTGGTGCAGATACAAAAACCAAAATTAATAATAAAAATGCACGGCCTAAATCAGCGCTGATCATTACATATTTACGTTTGATGCGATCTGCCCACACTCCGCCAATTAACGTCAGCGCAGTACCACTTAACATTCTGGCAGCAAGAATTAAGCCTAGAGTGGTGGCATCGCCACCGGCATCAATAATCACAATAGCAATCGCCATTGGAAAAGCGCCGCTTCCGATTGTTACTAAAAGGCTAGAAAGCCAGATGCGCCTGAAATTCCGAAAGGAAAATAAGGCGCCTGGTTCGAAGTGTTTTTTTAAGTTAAGCAAAAGTTACGCAGATGGCTTTGCTTTACGTGATGTTAGTACTTGATCAATTAGACCGTACTCAACAGCTTCTTGGGCGGTAAGAATCTTGTCACGTTCAATGTCTGCTGAGATCTGCTCTTTAGATTTTGTGGAGTGCTTTTCCAACATAATCTCTAAAAGATCGCGCATACGTAAAATTTCTTTTGCCTGTAGTTCGATATCTGATGCTTGACCGCCACCTTCTGAATATGGCTGGTGAATCAGAATTCGAGAATTAGGTAGCGCCATACGCTTACCTTTAGTGCCACCTGCTAGCAAAATTGCTGCCGCAGATGCCGCCTGACCTAAACAAATTGTCATGATGTCTGGGCGCACGAATTGCATGGTGTCATAAATGGCAGTGAGCGCAGTAAATGAACCACCAGGTGAATTGATGTACATCATGATGTCGCGATCTGGATCCATTGATTCCAGAGTCAAAAGTTGCGCCATGACATCGTTAGCAACAGTGTCATCAATAGCTTGACCTAAGAAAATGATGCGCTCTTCGAATAATTTTGTGTATGGATCTAAACGCTTAAATCCATATGAAGTCTTCTCTTCAATGGTTGGAAGAACGTAACGATTATTAATTTCAAAATTTTCCATCATTATTTCTTTCCAATCTGTGAAGCAGTTTTAACTACGTGATCTACAAAGCCATATTCTTTGGCCTCTTCTGCAGTAAACCAACGATCGCGATCAGAATCCGCGGTAATTGTTTCTGGCTTCTGTCCAGTGTGGAATGCAATTAAATCCGCCATCTTCTTCTTAGTAAAACCAATTTGCTCTGCCTGAATACGAATATCTGTTGCGGTTCCACCGATTCCACCGGAAGGTTGGTGCATCATGATTCGTGCATGTGGCAGCGCATAACGCTTACCTGGTGCTCCTGCACAAAGTAAGAACTGACCCATAGATGCCGAAAGTCCCATGGCAACTGTTGCTACATCATTAGGAACAAATTGCATGGTGTCATAGATGGCCATACCTGCAGAGATTGATCCGCCAGGTGAATTAATGTAAAGGAAAATATCTTTATCTGGATCTTCCGCAGAAAGTAAAAGTATCTGTGCCGCAATTGCATTTGCCATTGCATCTTCAACCACTGAACCTAAGAAAATGATTCGTTCGCGAAGCAGGCGGTTGTAAACTTCTGAATCAAGACCTGCGTTCATGGCATTTCCACCGCGCAAAATGGTCTCCGAAGTTGGTGTCGGAATTAAGTCCACGAAATGAACCTCTTTCATTAATCTATTAATTGAGTACAAAAACCCTAACGCGAAGGAAGGGAAAATGCTTCCCAATTAGGGTAGAAAAAGGTGATGTTCGCTAAGAGCAGATTATTCAGCCACTGGGACTTCAGCGGCAGGAACTTCAGTCGCGCGCTTAGGCGCAAGCGCCTCAAGATCGACCTTTTTGCCAGATTCAGTAACCACATTCACGCGGCTCAAAATATTGGCAAGCGCCTTTGCGCGAGCAACTTCTGCGACCATCTGATTGATATTTCCAGATTGAGCTAAACGATTTGCGAAATCTTGTGGTGCCATTCCGTAACGCGATGCAGTGCGCATTAAATATTCGGTAAGTTCCATTTCAGTGACCTCAACCGATTCAGTCTTAACAACTTCATCAAGTAAGAAATCCTGCTTAAACATCTGACGAGTATCACGATCTACTTCTGTGCGATGTTCGGCATCTTCTAAGCGACCTTCGCGCTCTAGGTGCGCATGAATCTCTTCTTCAACTAGCTTTTCAGGAACTGGAATTTCTAGTTCAGAAACTAACTTATCAACGAGCTTGTCGCGTGCTTGTGCCCCTTGTTCCATTGCCTTTACGCGTTCTAAACGAGTATTTAAATCAGCCTTTAGTTCATCTAAAGTATCAAACTCAGAAGCTAATTTTGCAAATGCATCATCAAGTGCAGGAAGTTCGCGCTCTTTAACTGCTTTCACGGTTACAGTTACAGAACCTTTCTCGCCTTCTTGCATGCCAAGTAGTGAAGTTTCAAATACCTTAGATTCGCCAGCGTTTAAGCCAACCACTGCTTCATCTAACCCATCAACCATGCTGTTGGAACCAACTTCATATGAGATGTCATTGGCGGTTCCGCCTTCAACTTCTTCGCCGTTGACTTTGGCTACTAAATCAATATTGATGAAATCGCCAGTTTTAGTTGCTCTTTCGACATCATGAAGTGTTCCAAAGCGAGCGCGCAACGCATCAACTTGTTCGTTGATTTCATCAGTTGTTACTGAAACATCATCAACTTTAATTTCTAGTGTTGAGAAATCAGGTAGCTTAATTTCTGGGCGAACATCCACTTCGATAGTGAAAGTCAGCTTTTCGTTGTCTACGAATTCTTTGATATCAACTTCTGGGCGACCAATTACTGAAACCTTATGTTCGCGAGCTGCTTGGGTGTAGAAATCAGGAAGCGCAGCATTAATAGCTTCATCCATTACTGCCCCGCGACCAACGCGCTGATCAATCATGGCAGCTGGCACTTTGCCCTTACGGAAACCTGGGATATTTACCTGCGATGCAACTTTCTTGTATGCATCTGAAACGTGTGATGACATTTCGTTGAATTCAACTGAAATATCGAAACGAACACGAGTTGGTGAAAGGTTTTCTACCGAGCTTTTCACAAAGTGCTCCTTGTATAACTTGTATAAATTGTTCTTAATGGAATCTAAAAGAAATTGGTCGGGACGGAGAGACTCGAACTCTCGATCTTCTGCTCCCAAAGCAGACG
>CAYYFI010000067.1:0-3968 GCA_964471265.1 uncultured Actinomycetes bacterium
GTTATGGAAGCAACAAAGAAGAAGGGCCTAGTCGCTTACCCAATGGGTAATAAGGGCGGTTGGGAAGCAATGGGTACATTCGACGTAATCAACGCTCGCGTTAATGGTTACCAGTACCACATTGATCTTCTAAACGGTAAGGCAAAGTGGACAGATGCTAAGACACTTGAAACATTCAAGTACATGGCAATGCTAGTTCCTTACATGAACGCTAATAAGAATGACATCGAATGGGATGGCATGCGCGATCTTCTACTACAGAAGAAGGCTGGCGTAATGATGATGGGTTCATGG
Organism: uncultured Actinomycetes bacterium; assembly: GCA_964471265.1. Lineage (GTDB taxonomy): Bacteria > Actinomycetota > Actinomycetes > Nanopelagicales > Nanopelagicaceae > ZLKRG08. Next base: position 295 of record CAYYFI010000067.1, read on the forward strand.
TTTGCTAATGACTTCCTAGCGAAATCAAAAGAAGATTATGCAGATCTATGGATCGTGCCATTCCCAGAAATCAATCCAGAGTTCAAGCGCGATTCAATCGATGCTCCTCTTGATGGTATCTGCGTAGCGCACAATGCAAAGAATCCAGAAGGTGGCGCAGGACTTGCAGAGTTCTGGGGTTCAGAAGAGGGAATGATTGCAGCACAAGGTGCTGGCGATACCTCTCTATATGTAAACACCAAGATGGATACATCTTCATACGATGCATTCAATAAGCAGAAGCTTGCAGTTCTTGCAGAAGCTAGCAACATCATGTTCTTCCTTGATCGCGATTGCCGTAACGACTTCGCATCAACAGTTGCAGGCCCAGCACTTCAGAATTTCTTGAAGAATCCAAAGGATGTCAACAAGATTACTGAATCAATGCAAGCTCAATGGGATGCACTTCCAGCGCTTTAATTAGTGCTTCATAAACGCTATATTGCGCTTTATGACAACGACGGCCACGGACAAAAAAGTTCGTGGCCGTCGTGCTGCATTCTCTAGACAAGATCGCGCAACGCTAGCCGCGTTCGTAGGTGTGCCGACTTTCTTGCACATTGTGATGGTTTGGGTTCCCGCCATCATGACCATTATGTTGTCCTTTACATATTGGAATGGAATTCAGTTATCCAACATTCGTTGGGCAGGTTTAAATAATTACATCACCATCTTCACCAAGTCACCAGTTTTCTGGACTGCGCTTTGGCATAACGTTGTTTGGTTAATCTTTTTTACTTTAATTGCCACCCCACTTGGCGTATTACTTGCTTATCAAATCGATCGCAAAATTCGCGGCCATAAAATTTATGAATCTATTTATTATTTGCCGGTCGTGCTCTCACTTGCCGTGATCGGAATTATCTGGCAGTTCATGCTTGGCCCAGGTGGATTTTTACAAGGTATGTTGGGCCGCGGCATTGAAAATGCAATCCCAATTTTTAGTAATGACAAAATCAATACCTGGGTGATCTTGGCGCTTGCTTCATGGCGCCACATTGGTTACATCATGTTGCTCTATTTAGCAGGGTTAAAGAGCGTTGATCCATCGCTTCGCGAAGCAGCTAGCATCGATGGCGCCACCGAATGGCAGGCCTTTAAGCGAGTGATCTTCCCAGCGCTAGCTTCGGTTAACACCATCGTGATCGTGATTACCGTAATCGATTCGCTGCGCGCCTTTGACTTGATCTACATTATTTACGGCACCTCAACTGGTTGGCCGATCTTGGGTATGTTGGTCTTCCAAAATATCTTCGGGCAATCGGCATCCATGCTGGGCGCTGCCTACGCAGTGATTTTGTTGATCTTAAGTTTGACCCCAATCGTCTTCTACCTACGCACCGTATTTAAGGATGAGATCTGATGGCTGTCGGCGAGAAGCAATATAAGAATTCCCAGAAGCGCAAAGATGCCTTTATCTCTGCCTTTATTGGTTTCTTTGCCTTTGTCTGGCTCTTTCCAATTCTCTGGACGCTCTGGACTTCGCTACGTCCATATCAAGACATCATTGAAAATGGCGTCTTCAGTTGGCCAAAGACTTTAAATCTTTATAACTACTTCGAAGCATTCCGCTTGATGAACATTCTGCGCTACCTAGCTAATTCATTTATCGTGGCGATTCCAGGTGTAATTCTGACGCTCTTCTTTGGTTCATTGCTTGCATTCGTAGTTACTCGATACTCATTTAGATTTAATCTATATATGTTGTTGCTATTTACTGCCGGCAACTTGCTGCCGGTGCAATTAGTTTATGCGCCACTCTTTAAGATTTATATTTGGATTGGCGATGCCGTTGGTAATCGCACCATTCTTTACGATAGCTACTGGGGTTTGATTTTAATTCACGTAGCATTCCAAGTTGGTTTTGCGACCTTCGTGCTCTCTTCATATATGAAGACGATTCCAAAAGAGATTAGCGAATCTGCCATTGTCGATGGTGCATCAGTGTTTACCCATTACTGGAGCGTGATTCTGCCGCTCTTGCGTCCACCGCTAGCTGCGCTTTCAGTATTGATGACTACCTGGATTTACAACGAATTCTTCTGGGCGATTGTGTTGATGAAGACCGATGCCAAACGCCCAATTACCGCTGCTTTAGGCCGCCTGCGCGGTGAGTACATCACCGACTTTAATATGTTGGCGGCTGGCGCAATTATGGCAGCGCTACCAACTTTGATTATCTTCTTTGTAATGAAGAAGCAATTCGTATCAGGGCTAACTATCGGTTCTACTAAAGGCTAAACAGGGTTACCTAATATGGAAAATATCTGGAATAGTCCAGAAACCTCTTCAGTAAATCGCCTTCCGATGCTTAACGTTGAGCATCCAACTGCAATTTCATTAGATGGCACTTGGAATTTTCAACTTATCGCACATCCCAACGCACCACTTGGCAATTGGCAGAAGCTAAATGTGCCAGGGCTTTGGACCATGGTTGATGGACAACAACCTTTTGGCGATAAACCAATCTATACAAACACTCAAATGCCTTGGGATCACTTTGCGCCAACCGTTCCAGACGATAATCCAACTGGAATCTACGAACGAATCTTTAGCTTAAGTGAGAACTTGGTGCAAAAAAGAGTTGTGCTACATATCGGCGCTACCGAATCTGTACACATTCTCTACATTAATGGTGAAGCAGTTGGCGCCGGCAAAGATTCGCACCTGGCATCTGAATACGACATTACTAATTTTGTCAAAAGTGGCGATAACACCATACGCATCAAAGTAATCAAATGGTCTGATGCCACCTACATTGAAGATCAAGATCAATGGTGGCATGGTGGAATTTCGCGCAGCATTAAGTTGTATTTCACCGACAAAGTATTTATCGAACGCCTATATGCCACACCAACTCTGCTTGCTGATAATAAGACTGGAAATTTAAATGTGCGCGCACATATCAATTCCATCGATAATGAATCGTTTGTAAATTACAAATTGCAGGCGCGGATCACCGGTAAATCAAAAGCCAAAGGCGAAGTGCAGGTAATTCAAAAGAGCGCTCCTAATTGGACTGAAAAAACTATTGAAGAATTTGAGGCCGGCAAAGATTTCTTCCAAGCTACTTATTGGGATGGCAAGATGCCAAAGGCGGCAAAAGCAGCGTGGTTAGCTACCGAGCCGATCATTCCGGGCCCACTGGAATTTAATATCAAACTGCCTGTTGCGCCATGGTCTGCCGAATCTCCAACGCTCTATGACGTTGAATATGTACTTACGGATCCGAATGGCAAAGTAGTTCAGACTGCTACCCAAAGAGTTGGCTTTCGCCGCGTAGAAATTAAAGGTAATGAACTATTAGTAAATGGCCAACCAATTATTTTCTACGGTATTAATCGCCATGATTTTAATAAGCGCACTGGCCGCGTAATTAGCGCCGATGATTACCGCGCAGATTTGCTGGCGCTAAAGGCAAATAATTTCAATGCAGTGCGCACTTCGCACTATCCAAATGATCCAGTCTTTTTAGAGCTTTGCGATGAACTCGGGTTTTATGTTATCGATGAAGCCAACATTGAATCTCATGCATTTCAAAATCAATTATGCGATGATCAAAAGTATTTATCACAATGGGTAGATCGCATTGCGCGCATGGTGCAGCGCGATATTCATCATCCATCTGCAATTCT
>CAYYFI010000068.1:0-3952 GCA_964471265.1 uncultured Actinomycetes bacterium
TTTTCGGTGACGTGGCTAAGTAGATATCGATCAACTGCAGTGGTGCCTTTTCCAAACCAGCCCGCAGCTTTTGCAGCTTCACGTTTCACCAAAATAGTGCCGCCACATACCCAATCAGTCCAGAGTTCAACTGCTTGGATTCCAACGGGCGAAAATCGTCTGACTGAAATCGAAAGTGGCTCTAAATAAACATAATTCATAGCACGACCAACTACCTCAGCATTGGTATCTAATGCAGTGTCAATCAAATCTCGCAAATGTTCTGGTCCGTAATAATCATCATCATCCATTTTTGAAATAAAAGTTCCGGAAGATTTTTCACATAGCGAGGAAAGGATTTCACCAAGCGTGGCGCTTTTAGCAAACTTAAAATGTAATACCGAAACTTTACGAGCCTGCAATTTCTTTATTAATGATTTATGTTTTGCATTCAATTCAATGTCATGCAAACCAAGAAGCAATTCAAATTTTGGCAGAGTTTGTTTGAGAATTTGTTGCAGAATATTCTCTAAATCAGTAGGTCGTAACGTCGCTATTACTACGCTTACCGTTGGGTAAACATTTATTTGGCTACGACGAGCAGCTCTAATCTGTGAAATCTCTGCGAGTTCTTTGGCGAATGAAGTGCTCTTGCTCAATGTGAGATTGCTCTGCTGTGGCACTAGCAAAGGTTACCTCACCCCATTGATAGCATCCCTGCGTGGCGAGTGTAAAGAGCGATTACGGATTCCAACATGGTTTCCATAAATTTCTATCGAATGTTAAATACTTATTGAAATTTCGCCCAGCCGCAAAGCGCCACCCTAAATCAAAATTGGTTTTGATAATTTCTTTTCCAAGATCTGGCACACATGCATTAGCTTCAATGATTAATCACGATCAAATTGGAATGCACTATTACGGTGAATTCTTCATTTTTAATCAATGGAGCCCGATTGTTGAATTTCTAAATAAGTACATACCATTTTTCTCATGGAGATATTTCCTAAATACGCGACGCCAGAGGCGTAAATGGCAGCATCATCGCTTTGAACAAACTTCCTTAAATGTGTTCAATACGCTGGAAAAAATGCAAGCTTTTCCTGGTGCACATATCATCAAGATTTTTCCAGAACATCTGCATTTAGAGTCACTACAAAAAGTAATTGCAAAATTTCAACCACACATATTAATTTTAAGACGTAATCATTTAGATAGGTACGTTTCTTTGAAGAAAGCAAATGCTTCTGGTAAATGGCATGCGGTGAATAGTTCGGGTGTACAAATTGAAATTAGCGAGTCGGAATTAAACAAGTATGTCTCTAATTACAAAGATTGGTATGAAAAAGTAAAAACCACAGCTGTAAAAAATAATTGTCAAATTATGGATATTGAATTTAAGCAATTAAATGATGCAGATGTAACTACTCAAATTCAGAGATTTGTATCCGTTGATGGTGCTGGTATAGATCAACTTCCTAAAGCTCCCACCACCACCAAGATGGATAAGAGTTCGAAAATTCAAGATGAGTATTTGGCCAAAGCGAATAAAAAGCATTCAGATTTTGATTTCGTTGGTAGCAAATGACAAAAACAAAAGAAATTCTCAAGACGCTTGAAAGTGAAGCTATTGAAATATTCCGCGAAACTGCAGCCTCTTTTCGTAACCCAGTATTGATGTATTCGATTGGCAAGGATTCATCAGTATTGCTGCATTTGGCTCGTAAAGCTTTTTATCCGTCACCAATTCCATTTAAGTTATTGCATATAGATACCACTTGGAAGTTTAAAGAGATGATTGGTTTTCGTGATGAAGTGGTTAAGGATTTAGGTTTAAATCTAATAGTGCACACCAACCAAGCAGGTGTAGCTGCGGGAATTAATCCATTTACATCAGGCATCTCTGAATACACCAGAATTATGAAGACCGTGGCGCTACGTGAAGCGCTTGATCTTCATGGTTTTGATGCGGCTATTGGTGGCTCAAGGCGAGATGAAGAGAAGAGCCGCGCTAAAGAGCGCATCTTTAGCGTTCGCGATGAAGGACATCGATGGAATCCACGCGCACAAAGACCAGAACTTTGGCGCACCTACAACACTCGCTTGGCGCAGGGTCAAACTATGCGCATCTTTCCATTATCTGATTGGACTGAAGCTGATATCTGGAACTACATCTTGCAAGAGAACATTCGAGTCAATCCGCTTTATTTTGCAAAATTGCGTCCGATGGTAAAACGCGGTGATCAATTAATAATGGTTGATGATGATCGCTATCAATTACACGATGGTGAAAAACCTTTCGAAGCTATGGTTCGCTTTCGCACCTTAGGTTGTTATCCCTTAACTGCGGCGGTTGAATCTAACGCGACTACTATCACTGAAGTAGTGGAAGAAGTTTTGAATGTAAATCTCTCTGAACGAGCTACTCGTTTGATTGATGGCGACAACGAAGATTCTATGGAGAAAAAGAAAACGGAAGGTTACTTCTAATGAGTAGCTCCGTAATTCGACTACTTACCTGTGGTTCCGTGGATGACGGCAAAAGTACGCTCATTGGTCGATTATTAGTAGAAACAGATAGCGTTCCACATGACACAATCAATGCGGCAAAGAAAGTTCGTCGCAGCGGTTCTACTATTCCGGCAGGCGAAATTGATTTTAGTTTATTGACCGATGGCCTTGAAGCCGAGCGCGAACAGGGAATCACCATTGATGTGGCTTATAGATCAATGAGTTTGCTAAATGGTGAACGCTTAATTATCTCGGATGCGCCCGGACACGAGCAGTACACCCGAAATATGGTGGTTGCCGCATCTAGAGCTGATATTGGTTTAGTACTAATTGATGCGACTAAAGGAGTTCGCACTCAAACACTTCGCCATTTAACAATCTGTAAGTTGATGGGTGTTAGTCGAATTATCATTGCAATCAACAAATTAGATGCAGTTAATTATCAACAATCTGTTTTTCATGAGATTTCAGCGGAAATTCATAAAACTATTGAGCGATTGGCGCTCACAGACGTAGTTCTGATTCCTCTAAGTGCATTGGCTGGCGACAATGTGGTTTATAAAACCGCGAACATGCCTTGGTTTTCTGGCCCAACTTTGCAAGATGCTATTCAAGACTGGAAAGCGCCGAGCAATCCAAATTCTGCAGCGCTGCTTCGTACTCAATTAATTTCTCGCGCTGATAATTTCCGAGGTATTGCCGGCACAGTACATCAAGGTATTTTTAAAGTCGGCAATGAAGTCACCATATTTCCAAGCGCCAAGAGTGCAAAAATTTCAAAGATTGTCACCTTCGAAAATGAGATAACAAGTGCAAATTCAGGCGAGGCCGTGACGCTGGTTCTAGAACCAGAGGTAGATGTTGCACGAGGTGATGTAATTTCAACTTCAGCTGAAGAACTTACCGCCGCAGATCGCTTCTCTGCACATATTGTCTGGCTGGATGAAGAGGCGTTAATTCATAGCCGTTCTTATATGTTGTACTCCGGACCATCAGCAACACCGGCCATGATTACCAAAATCAAACATCGTTTAGATGTGAATTCTGGTGAACATTTATCTGCAGATACCTTGAATATGAATGATATTGGTGATGTTGAGATTGCCACTGATTTAGCAATGGTGTTAAAGCCATATGAAACTTCGCGCGAATTTGGTAATTTCATTTTGGTTGATCGTTTAACCCAGCGCACGGTTGGTGCCGGAATGATTCGACATGCACTTCGCCGAGCCACAAATGTGCATCATCAGAATTATGAAGTAACTAAAGCACAACGAAGTGCACAAAAGAATCAGAAAGGTCGCGTGATTTGGTTGACTGGGCTATCTGGTTCTGGAAAATCAACCATCGCTAACGCGCTAGAAGCCACGCTCTTTGCGAATGGAGCGCATTGCTATGTTTTAGATGGCGATAATTTGCGACTTGGATTAAATATGGATCTTGGTTTTACTCCAGAAGATCG
>CAYYFI010000069.1:0-3749 GCA_964471265.1 uncultured Actinomycetes bacterium
ACTTTAGAGCGATAGATGACTAAATCTTCACGGAAAGTCACGCAACCAACGTTTTCCATTGCGCCGGCGTTGAATTCAGCTACGCAAAGTTGGTCATACTTTTCAAACGGATAAGGCAAACCAAATTCTTTTTCATAAAAAGCGAAACCTTGTTTGGTGAGCTGAAAGAATTCGGTTGCATCTAGGAATTGCGCGTATGACTTGCGGCAGTAGATGCCAAGCGGAATGGTTTTCTCGCCCTTATATTCGTCAGTTACATAATGGTAAGGGCCTGCGACAAAACATGTTAGATATGTTGAGAAAATTTGAGACTTTGCATAAGTCCAGTGAGTCTTTCCATTACCGAGATCTTTACGTTCTGTTACGGGAGTATTTGAAACTACCTCCCATTTAGATGGTGCTATTACAGAAAATTCATAAGTTGCTTTTAGGTCTGGTTGATCAAAAGATGCAAAAGTGCGGCGACTATCATTTGCTTGATGCTGTGAATATAAATAAACCTCTCCGTCAGCTGGATCAACAAAGCGGTGCAAGCCTTCACCAGTCTTGGAGTAGATAGCTTCCATTTCAATTATCAAAGTATTTTCGGCGGCCAAGTTCTTTAAAAAGATACTTTCGCCGTCATAATTAGAAACATCTACCGGAGCACCATTTAAATTGGCGGAGATAATGCGCTTGGAAATCGCATCAATAAAAGTATCACTGCCAGCTTTGGCATTGAAGGTAATGACTGCTTTGCTATAGAAGGTCTCGTCGCCTGTAGTTAGGTCTAAGTCAACTTTGTAGTTATCAATCTTTAGAATCTCGGAACGTTCTGCCGCTTCGATACTAGTTAGATTAATTCCTGGCACTTTTACTCCTTATTTACTTCACTGGCGAAGAGGGTCAATTTGTTATTGCGCTATCCAATATGAAAGCGTTGCCCAATGCAACGCGAACGAATCCTCACCTATCGCCTTCGCGGCAGTCGAATCACCGATGCCCAAGAAGCTGCGTTGCAAGCGCATTGGCAAAAATACGGCCTAAATAATGATGTATCTCTGAATTTAGATGAGATTTTCCCAACATATAAAACTCGCATTATGGAGGTGGGTTTTGGCATGGGTGAAGCAACAGCAGTTTTGGCGAAAGATTTTCCAGAGACAGCCTTTTTAGCAGTTGAAGTGCATCGCCCAGGAGTTGGAAAACTTTGTGCTCGGCTATCTGAAAATGGATCAGAAAATGTTCGCATTCTTCAACATGACGTAATTGATGTAATTAATAATCAGTTAGCAGATGATGCATTAGATGGCGTACATATTTTCTTTCCTGACCCATGGCAGAAGAAGCGACACGTTAAAAGAAGATTACTAACTCCTGAATTTTTGAAACTGATTTATCCAAAAATCAAAACTGGTGGCTTTATTCATGTCGCAACTGACTGGGTGCCATATGCTGAGTTCGCACTCAAATCTTTTGCGCAAATACCAGAATTTCAAGGCGGTGAAGTTCCAAGACCAGCCTGGCGCCCTATTACCAGATTTGAAGGTCAAGGATTAGATAAAAATCATCGGGTAACCGATATGCGATTTTTCAAATAGCTTAATTAATTTTCGTATTTAGAGATTTTCTCAATTCGACGAATATGACGTTCGTCGTTACTAAATGGTTCTGCAATAAATGCATCAAGAATAGCTTTACATTCATCTATTGAATGCATGCGACCACCAACTGCAATTACATTTGCATTGTTATGTTGCTTAGCAAGTTTTGCCGTTTCAATGCTCCAAGCAAGCGCAGCACGAACTCCTTTAACTTTATTAGCTGCAATCTGTTCGCCATTTCCAGAACCACCGATCACAATTCCAAGTGATCCGGGATCTTTAACGACAGCTTCTGCAGCAGGAATACAAAAATCAGGATAATCATCGAGCGCGTCATACACGTATGGGCCATGATCTTTTACTTCATGCCCTTGGGCGGTGAAGTGCTCGATTAGCGCGCTTTTTAATTCAAGACCAGCGTGGTCTGCACCGATATGAATTCGCATGGAGCAAATCCTGCCATTAAATAAGTAAATGCCCGCCGTTTAACACGACGGGCATTTGCCCAAGGAGGATACTTATTTAGTTATTAGTTATTGGTACCTGATGTAGAGGTCTGAGGAATCCCATTGGTGGTGCCATTTGGCATTCCCATGCGTCCATGTCCATCCATGTCACCATGTCCACCACGACCACCATGTCCGCCATGTCCACGACCTGGTCCACCAAAGCCACCCATATGTCCTGACTCATTAACTTCTTCAGTTACATGTGCAGTTAAGCCAGCTTTCAAAGTGGTTGCTTGAGCTGCAGTTAATTTACCTGCTGCAACCGCTGCATCAATCTGCTTTGTTTCATCTGCAACCAGAGCTGCGATAAGTGCATCTTTCTTTGCACCAGCAATTGTTGCAAGAGATTCACCAGCTGCTAAACGTGTACGAAGAGTTGTGGCATCAATTCCAAGGGTTGCAGTAATTACCGCTTCCTTATTTGAATTTTGAAATCCGCCACCCATTGGACCGTTTGGTTTTGCAGGACGATTTGCCATTGCAGTTTTAACTGCGGCAGTAATTGCATCTGCCTTTGCTTGAGTCAAAGTTCCCTTTGCAACAAGATCTTTAAGTCCTTGGACAAGCTCTGGACTAATTTCTCCTGCAACTGGAGGAGTCTTTGGAGTTGTTGGTGCAGTTGCTGCATGTTCTGCTGCTTCAAGTGCAGCATAAGCATCGCTTACTGCCTTTGACTCTGCTGCAGTGATAGTTCCTTTAGTTACTAAATCTGCAAGTACTCCAGTTAATGGACCCCCAAAGCCACGCAGGCCGCCCATTCCATCATTCATTCCATTGTTCATATGGATTTGCTTGATAGTTGCACTGGTTTTTGTAACAGCTGATCTTGCTTTAGTGCTTGATGCACTAGCAAGTGCACTTGCACTTCCCGTGATTGCAACCGCTGTAATAACAATCGTTGCAACTTTCTTATTGTTCTTCATTTGCTTCCTCTCGGAATTTCTACCAGTCGCCCCACACGACCGGCTCTGAGACGTATGTAAGTCCTCAACACTTGGAACGATAGCGGATTATCCTGTGAGACACCTTTGAAAAATCACTCTGCGGTTTACCTATATTGAGGGTATTCGCCACCTTTGAGCGTATTAATGCTGGGGATTTCCTGATTTCTTAGAAATTTATGAGGACTAAGACTTAGAACCCCTATTGAAAGGTTCTGGAGATGATTAGGAAAACTCCAAATTCATATATTTCTTTTCTTATTAATTTTGCTTTGTTATTTGCATTAATTCCGTTGCAATCGCCTGCATTAAATGCAGCAGGACCTGCAATTACGACAACTACTTCGTCGTCACCAATGATTCTTAATGGAAAAACTCCTCCTACTTCATCTATTGGCAAGAATGGAGATTTCTATATTGATACTAAAAGTTTGATGTTTTACGGCCCAAAGAAAAATGGTGTGTGGCCACTAGGTGTATCAATGAAAGGTGAAGCGGGTAAAGATGGAGTTGATGGCAAGAATGGCGTAGATGGTAAAGATGGCAAGAATGGAATCGATGGCGCAATAGGTAAAACTGGTTTAACAGGTGCTACTGGAGAAAAAGGCGCAACAGGTGCAACAGGTCCTGCAGGCCCAACAGGTGCGACAGGTTTAACTGGAGCAACTGGATCAATTGGTGCAACAGGAGCTAAAGGTGAAACTGGTGCAACCGGT
>CAYYFI010000070.1:0-3350 GCA_964471265.1 uncultured Actinomycetes bacterium
TTACTTCTTAACGATTTGTGAAACTTGATCAAAAACATATGGTGTTGGCGCTTGTGATGCATGTGGATGCTCTGCACCGGCGTAAACCTTTAGCTTGGTAGCTTGAGCGCGACCAATTGAATTCTTTGGCAACATTCCCTTAATTGCTTTTTCAACTGCACGAGTTGGGTGCTTCTCAAGTAATTCACCGTAAACAGTTGAAGTTAAACCGCCTGGGAAATTTGAGTGGCGATGTGCAAACTTCTGTGAAATCTTCTTACCTGAAAGTGCAATCTTCTCTGCATTGATTACGATTACAAAGTCGCCCATATCCATGTGCGCTGCAAATGTTGGCTTATGCTTTCCGCGCAATAACGCAGCAGCGTGTGTGGCCAGACGTCCTAGAACAACGTCCTGTGCGTCGATGATGTACCACTTACGGACAGCATCACCTGGCTTCGGGCTATATGTGCGCACGCTACTTACTCCTTCAATTTTCTGCTTTTCTTTACTGCTTATTGGATAGCTGGGCTACCGCAGAGGGCAAACTTTACCTTTGAGCGTGAAATGGGTCAAAACGAGGCTAATTGCTAGCTTTAGTGGTCGAAAACAGGCTCATTGGACTCATAAACATGGCCATTTGCCCCAAATATCAAGAAGCGGGTGAAGCCGCGACAGAACCATCGATCATGGGTCACAGTTAAGACTGTACCTTCATATTGATTAAGCGCATTTTCCAAACTCTCCGCGCTCGCTAAATCTAAGTTATCGGTCGGCTCGTCAAGTAATAGCAAGGTATCTCCCGCTAATTCAAGTAAAAGCACTTGGAATCTTGCTTGCTGTCCACCCGATAATTGGGAAAACTTTTGATTAGCGGCCTGATCAATTTCATATTTTCCCAGCACAGATTTTGCTGCACCTAACTGCAACGAATGCTCTTCCCAAAGAATCTCTAGAAGAGTTTTATTTTCAAATTCTGGGTGCGCATGTGTTTGCGCAAAGTAACCAACTTCAACTCTCGCGCCATATTTAAAATCGCCACTGTACTTCACACTCTGATCACCACCAATTAATCTTAAAAAGTGTGATTTACCGGTGCCATTCTTACCTAGTACTGCAACGCGATCACCGTAAAAAATCTCAAAGTTAAATGGTTCTGTTAAACCAGTTAGCGCAAAATTCTCAAAAGTCAGCGCTCTGACTCCAGTGCGTCCACCTTTTAGTGCGACGCGAACATTTTGTTCGATTGGAGGTGCAGGTGGTGCACCTAGTTCTTCAAATTTTCGTAAACGCGTCTGCATGGCTCGATATTTAGAAGCCATATCTGGCGAAGATTTAGCTTGATTGCGCAGCGTTAAAACCAACTCTTTTAATCGAGTATGTTCTTGTTCCCAACGTAATAAAACTTCTGCAAATCTCTCATTGCGTGCTCTACGAGCTTCATGCCAAGTTGAGAACTTGCCGCCATGTACCCAAGCGGTATTTCCATTATGACCTTGTTCTAGCGCAACGATCTTGGTGGATACCTCTTCTAATAACTCTCGATCGTGGCTTACAAAGAGCACTGTTTTCTTAGTTTCTTTGATGATCTGTTCCAACCAGCGCTTCGAAGGAACATCCAAATAGTTATCTGGTTCATCAAGTAGCAAGGTCTCTTCGGGACCTTCCATTAATGCACGTACTACTAACTTCTTCTGTTCGCCGCCGGATAAAGTGTTAACTAAGCGGTCTGCCACTTTTTCAAATGGTTTACCTAAAGTTTCGGTGCAGCAGGTATCCCAAATAACTTCAAAGTCATAACCGCCCGCATCGCCCCACTCAACAATGGCTTCGGCATAAGCCATCTGATCTTTCTCTTCGCCAGTTTCATACATTCGAGTTTCGGTCTCTTTAATTGCCATAGCTGCATCTCGAATTCGTTTTGGCGACACTGAAAGTAATAGATCGCGAACCGTTGATTCATCACGAACACTTCCGATGAACTGACGCATTACGCCAAGTCCACCAGTGATAGCCACGCTGCCTTCTTCAGGTTCTAAATCACCAGCAATCATTTTAAGAAGCGTAGTTTTTCCAGAACCATTTGGCCCAATTAGCGCGACTTTATGGCCATCGCCTACTCGAAATGAGACCTCATTAAGCAGCACTCGACCATCAGAGAGTGAGTATTCAACTCCACTAACATCAATATGTCCCAATTACTCTTCCTCAGTCTCATCTTGAATATTGCGATGTTGCATAGTCTTTAAAATGCGCGATTTTAATTCAGATTCTGCAGGATAATCGACGCCAACAAAAGTTAATCCTTTCGCTGGAAAAACTACAGAATCAGATGGGCGCTCTTTTTGATCCAGAATCTCTCTGGCCCATGAAACCGGAAATCTACCTTCACCGATATAAACCATGGTGCCAATCAAGGAACGAACCATGTTGTAAAGAAAGGCATCAGCACTTACTGTGGCAGTAATCAATCCATCTGGAGTTCTCTGAAAATCAAAGCGTTGCAAGTCGCGAATAGTGGTGGCTTTCTCTCTAAAGCGCGCGTAACTAAAGAAATCATGCTCGCCAATTAAAGTCGCTGCGGCTTCATTCATTAAATTAATATCTAAATTTCGATACCAAGGAGAGATATCTAAACGCGCAGTAGGTTCGATAAATCCATTGCCATCTTTTATTTTGTAGATGTAATGTCGGCGTAGCGCGCCAAATCGCGCGTGGAAATCATCAGAGACTCGGGTAACAGATTTAATTCTGATTTCATCATTTAATATTCGATTTAAACGATAAGCGATATCGGTGTAGTCATTTTCGGGTACATCCACGTGACAAACCTGACCTGATGCATGTACACCCGCATCGGTACGTCCTGCCACCACCGTATCTACATTAATTTGGAATAGAGTAAATAGCGCCGCTTCTAATTCGCCTTGTACGGTGCGACGATCAGCTTGCTTACCCCAACCATAAAAGTTGGTTCCGTCATAACTTAAATCAATCCGAATACGAAAAAACCCACTCTCGGGAGCGAGAGCGGGTTGATTCATAACGGATTAGATTACGAAATCTAAATTACAGAACCTCGATCACAGCCATAGGAGCGTTATCGCCCTTGCGTGGACCGATCTTTGTAATTCGTGTGTAACCGCCATTGCGATCTGCCATGCGTGGACCAATTTCAGTAAATAGTGTGTGCACTACTGACTTATTTGAGATCTTTGCAAGCACTTCGCGACGTGCTGCAAGGTCACCCTTCTTTGCAAAGGTAATTAACTTCTCTGCATATGGACGAAGGCGCTTTGCCTTGGTCTCTGTGGTTGTGATCTTGCCGTGCTGGAAAAGCTGTTCAGCGAGTGTTGCTAGAAGCAAACGCT
>CAYYFI010000071.1:0-3080 GCA_964471265.1 uncultured Actinomycetes bacterium
CCTTTTCGATAACCACCATCTGCAGTAATTACTAATTGCGCATCAGCATCTTGAATTCTTGAAATCAAGGCTTCGGCGCTAAAGCCACCAAAAACTACTGAATGCGCGGCGCCAACTCTGGCACATGCCAACATTGCAACTGCCGCTTCTGGAATCATTGGCATGTAAATTGCAACTCGATCTCCAGCTTTAATTCCCAATTCAGTTAGCGCATTAGCAGCTTTTTTTACTTCAACTAAAAGTTGGGCATAGGTAATAGTGCGGGTATCACCTGGTTCTCCTTCAAAGAAAAACGCCACTCGATCTCCGCGACCTTCATCTACATGTCGATCTAGACAATTAACAGATGCATTTAATTTTCCATCTACAAACCATTTTGAAAATGGTGCTTGCCAATCTAAAACTGTATGCCAGCGTTTATCCCACTTTAGGTATTCAGCTTTGGATTCCCAGAAGGCGATGCGATCGGCCTCTGCCAATGCATACTCTGATTCCTGAATATTTGCTTGAGCGGCAAATTGCGCTGTGGGTGCAAAGGTGCGATCTTCGCTTAAAAGGTTCTCAACCTGATCCTGTGACATGAGATGTGAGATTACTAGTCACAGCAATCCACAGCAATGAAATTTTTCAAAAATCTAGAGTTATTTCTTTAGAGAATTTGCCTCTCATATAAAGAAGAAAGAGGTCGAAATGCTCGCATCCTTTATTGCGCTCTTGATGAAATTCTTTTCATCAACTGCCAACGTCAAGTTGCTGATAGCAGCGCTAGCCAAATTATCGGCAGCCCTGGGTTAAACCGGCAAAAATCGCCGTTTTCTAATAGGTTTCTTGACCTATTAGGGGCGGCGATTTTATTTTGCGGGGCCTAGATGGTTGGATTAGCCGTAAGCCTCCAGTCGACTCAAAGGCGCGTTCGGCAGAGAATTACGAATCTACCGAGGAGCAAATATGGCAATTGCAACCCCTGAAATTTATGCAGAGATGCTTGATCGCGCTAAGAAAGGCGCATTCGCATATCCTGCAATCAACGTATCTTCATCACAAACTCTAATCGCAGCTATTCGCGGCTTCGCAGAGGCAGAGTCTGATGGAATTATTCAATTCTCTTGGGGCGGTGCTGAATATGCATCTGGTTCCACAGTTAAGAATGCAACCGATGGTGCAGTTGCACTTGCAGAGTTCGCGCACGTGGTTGCTAAGAATTACAACGTTAACATCGCGCTACATACAGATCATTGCCCAGTAGAAAAGTTGGATGTATTTATGCGTCCACTACTAGCAATTGGTGCAGAGCGAATCAAGTCTGGCCAGAAGCCACTTTTCAGTTCACACATGTGGGATGGCTCTGCGGTAGATATGAATGAAAATATGAAGATTGCGGATGAATTAATTGATAAGTGTGCAGCTGCTAAGACAATTCTAGAAATTGAAATTGGTGTGGTTGGTGGAGAAGAAGATGGTGTAGAAGCAAAGCATGATGCAAAGCTGTACTCAACACCTGAAGATGCGCTGCACACCATCAAAACACTTGGTTCAGGCGAACGTGGTCGCTACATGGTGGCAGCAACTTTCGGAAACGTGCATGGTGTTTACAAGCCAGGTAACGTTGTATTACAGCCAAAGATTCTGGCAACATTACAAGAAGCAGTTGCTAAACAACTTGGCATGGCGGCCGGTTCAAAGCCAATGGATCTAGTTTTCCACGGTGGTTCAGGCTCACTTCTATCTGAAATTCGCGAAGCGCTTGATTACGGTGTAATTAAGATGAATATTGATACTGATACACAATATGCATTTACTCGCCCAGTTGTTGATCACATGCTTAAGAACTATGACGGCGTATTAAAGATTGATGGCGAAGTTGGAAATAAAAAGACTTATGATCCACGTGCATGGGGTAAGTCAGCTGAAGCTGGCATGGCCGCACGCGTAGTTCATGCATGCGAAGATCTTCGCTCAACCGGAACTTCTTTAAAGAAGTAATTTACAGATGCCTGCATTAGTTTTACTTGGCGCGCAGTGGGGCGACGAAGGAAAAGGTAAAGCAACAGATCTACTCGGTGATCGCGTTGATTACGTCGTCCGCTACCAAGGTGGAAATAATGCAGGCCATACTGTTGTAATCGGAGATCAGAAGTATGCGCTGCATCTTCTGCCATCCGGAATTTTGTCTTCCAATTGCGTTCCAGTAATTGGCAATGGCGTGGTTATTGATCCTGCAGTTTTACTAGAAGAGATCAAAGGACTTAACGAACGTGGCATTGATACCTCAAAGCTAACTATTTCGCTCAACGCACATTTGATCACGCCATATCACCGCACCATCGACAAAGTTACAGAACGTTTCTTAGGTAAAGCGAAGATTGGTACAACTGGTCGTGGAATTGGTCCGGCATATGCAGATAAAATCAATCGCATCGGAATTCGCGTACAAGATTTATTTGATCCTTCAATTTTGCGTCAAAAGCTAGAAGCGGCACTTAAAGATAAGAACCAAGTTTTGGTAAAAGTATTTAATCGCAACAACATCAATGTCGAAGATGTATTGGCTGAATATTTAAATTATGCAGAAATTCTGCGACCTTATGTTGCAGATACGGCTTTGATGTTAAATAAAGCTTTAGAAGCAGGAAAAACCGTGCTGCTTGAAGGCTCTCAAGGAACTTTGTTAGATGTTGATCACGGAACTTATCCGTACGTAACATCATCTAATCCAACTTCCGGTGGTGCTTGTACTGGCTCAGGAATTGGGCCTACCAAGATTGACCGAGTAATTGGAATTTTAAAAGCGTACACAACTCGCGTAGGCAGTGGTCCATTTCCTACAGAGCTATTCGATGAAGATGGCGAAGCGCTTCGCCGTATCGGCGGTGAAGTTGGTGTAACAACTGGACGTAATCGTCGTTGTGGTTGGTTCGATGCGCCGATTGCGCGTTATGCAACACGTGTTAATGGCCTTACAGATTTCTTCTTAACAAAGTTAGATGTATTAACTGGTTGGGAAAAAATCCCTGTTTGCGTTGCCTATGAAATTGATGGCAAGCGCATCGAAGAAGTTCCAGCATCTCAATCTGATTTCC
>CAYYFI010000072.1:0-2566 GCA_964471265.1 uncultured Actinomycetes bacterium
ACTTCTGATTCGCGATAGCGACGATGGCCACCAAGTGTGCGAATTGAAGTTAACTTTCCGGCTTTGGCCCAACGGGTAACAGTCTTTGGATCTACGCGAAAGAGTGCCGCGACTTCAGATGGGGTGAGCAGAACTTCGGATGTATATCCGTTCATTCGCTCCTCCTAGCTGCAACTGTCCGATATGTGTAAATTGCGCAGGAGTTCAGTTAATGCCAAAAAAGTAGCTTTGGCAATGAATTTTCTAAATTACTTAGGAACAAGCTTCAAAAGCGGCGACTTTTCGCCATCTAGTGACCAGACTTTCATAACCCCGACCAGCCAGCGCGCCATCGCCAACGGCCAAACCCGCAATTGAAGATTGAATATCTTCGATTGATCGATCGGCTTCCAGACCACCTTCTTCGGCTAAAGCCAGCTCTAAATAATCAGCTAAGCCGCCGTAATCCAATTCCACTATTGATTTTGGATGAAACATTTCTAACCAATCAATTAAATCCAATAACTCTTGTTCTACTGGTCCCTCACCAAATGCAGATTTCACTGCGTTATGCGTAGTTTTGGCGCGACCGATAGCGCGTGCAATTTCAGTTCGCGCAATTACATATGCACCATCTTTATCGTGACCACGATTTCTTTCATGGGTTTCAAAGAGTGCAAACCAACGTGGCGGAATAATCCAAGTTTGCGAAATGATATGTGGCACTTTGCTAGTCGTGAAATCAATACTGTCTTCTAGCGCTTCTTCAAAAGAGTTTGAAATGAAGTAAGGAACCACAGTAGATGGAAGATTCGATTTGAAATCTGAAAGTGAGGCCCAGGTGCGCACCGAGGTTGACCAAGGACAGACATAACGAACTCCATCTAAATCTAAAATGTGTGCGCCATCTGGTCTGGAATTTGGTAAATGATTTGCGGCAACTCTCTGCAGCGCATCGCGTTGTTCTAAAGTTTTAGATTCGATTTGTTTATCAGAATCAATCGCATCCCAGCGCAGTCGATCTGCTGGTTCAAATGCTGAAAGTGGTTCGTAGATTCTTAATGAAGCTACATAAGGTGTAGGGCGCATGCTTTGAAAGAGCAAACCCTAATTAAGATCTGCTGATGTAATTGCCCTCAGCGAATGGATCATCATCATCGAAAGATGAATTACGTTCACCTTCACCGTGTAATTCGTCGGCAAGTTTCTTTAAATCAATTTCGTGTGAATCGTATTTGAGGTCACGAGCAACTTTTGTCTGCTTTGCTTTTGCACGGCCACGGCCCATGTCATCAGCCCCTTAACGTTTTATCTAATCAGGCGGTTAGGTTATCGCTTGGCGTAGTCGCCGACCAAAATTGAGCCTGGCTGGCTAGCTTCGCGCTTCTGTATAACGCCTGCCTGCCAAGCCTGCATTCCCCGAGCAGCTAGTGACTTAATTGCAAGCTCGGCTGAGCCGGAATCCACGATGGCACTCATGCCGATGCCGCAATTCCAAGCGCGCTCCATATCGTGGCGCTCCAGTTGCCCCATTTGCGCCATGAACTCCATCTCAACTGGCAGTGCCCAGGTGCTGCGATCATAAATTGCAGTAAGGCCATCTGGAATTACACGCAAAGTATTTTCTGCAATTCCGCCACCAGTGATGTGGCTAAATCCATGCAACTTATCTTTCAGGCCACGGATTAGCGCCAAACAATCAAGAGCATAAATTTCGGTTGGAGTTAAGAAAACTTCTCCGGCGCTTTTGTTGTATTCAGTGACAATAAAATTTAAATCTAAATTAGCTTTCTTAATGATATGACGAACCAATGAATAACCATTTGAGTGAAATCCACTAGATGGCATAGCGATAATGATGTCGCCTTCTTTAATGCGATGTTCGCCAAGCAGATTTGGTTCATCGACTACGCCAGTTGCTGCTCCAGCAATATCAAATTCATCTTCATCTAATAATCCAGGATGCTCTGCAGTTTCGCCACCAACCAAGGCAGTGCCAGCTTTTTCACAACCGCGCGCAATGCCTGCCACAATTTCGGCAACTCGTTCTGGAAATACTTTTCCAACTGCAATGTAATCTGTCATGAACAATGGCTCTGCACCGCAGACCACTAAATCATCAACTACCATCGCAACTAAATCTTCACCGATGGTGTCGTACTTACCTAGCCAACGAGCAATTTCGGTTTTTGTTCCGACGCCATCAGTTGAGGTTGCAAGTAATGGACGCGCCATTCCTTTAAGAGCAGATGCATCAAACAAACCAGCAAAACCACCCAGGTCGCCAACAACTTCTTTGCGACGTGACTTTGCAATTGAAGCTTTCATTAATTCGACGGCGCGTTCACCTGCATCGATATCAACGCCCGCTGCTTTGTAGGCTTCTGAAGAACTAGTCATTTAACACTTCCAGGCGTAGCTTTCCTTCGGTCATATCCTCTGGAATCTGGGTTGGATAAACCCCAGTAAAACAAGCGTGGCAGAGGTTATTTTCCGCGATTGTGGTCGCTTCGATTAAGCCTTCAAGCGATACATACCCCAAAGAATCTGCACCAATTGATCGGCGAATATCGTCAACTTCTAAACC